>JBPYEM010000245.1:0-3821 GCA_051985205.1 Candidatus Limnocylindrales bacterium
GCCACCGCCAGGTCCGCGGCCGACGCCGAGGCGGCGACCATCCCGAGGTCGTGTCCCTGGACGAGGGCGACGAGCTCGTCCAGGCCGCGGACGACGACGACGGGTACGCCGACGGCGATCGCCTCCCAGAACTTGTTCGGCGTCGACGCGCGCTGGTTCGGCGAGATCGGCGGAAGGGGGATGACCATCACGTCGGCGCCGGCGGTCAGCCCCGGCAGCTCGTCTGGCGCGACGGCCGCCAGGGTCACGTGGCGGCCCTCGTAGCGGGGGTCGGCGTCGCGGGCGGCAACCGCGCCGAACCCGGGTCCGAATCCGATGAGGACGAAGGCCGCCCGTGGAACGGCAAGGACGGCGTCCGCGGCGGCCGCGAGGCCGCGTCCGGGTCCGAGGCGACCCTGGAACAGGACGATCCGGACGTCGGCCGCGAGGCCGGCAACCCCGTGTAGGCGTCCGTGGGCGCCGGCGACGACGGCCGGATCCGGCTCCTCGGGCACGTTGGGCACGACCGTGATCCCGGGCGTCCCCCAACGGCTCGCGAGCCGTGACGCCAGGGTCTGGTTGACCGTCACGCGGCCGTCGGCCCGTCGCGCCCACCGACGCTCGCGGACGGCGACCATCCGACGCACCGGACCGGGCATCGTCATGGTCCGGTTCGACCCGGCGACGTCGTCGATCGCGTCGTAGATCACGACGGACCGTCGCCCGCCCGGCCCGGCCGCCGTCCGCTCGCGAAGGGCGAGGGCGGGCGGAAGCCCCAGCACGCCGCAGGCGTGGTACAGGTCAGCAGGCGGGAGATCGCGGAGGAGCGTCGTCCACCAGCCGCGCACCGGGTGCGGCCAGAAGAGCCAGCGACGAACCTCGAGGGCGGGCGTCGCGAGACGCCGTGCCAGGCGGCGGATGCCACCGGCTCGGCTCCTCGTCGCGTTGATCGAAGGCGTCGTCGTCGACTGCGGTCGCCCTCGGATCGCGCTGCTCCGTCCCAGGACCGCCCAGATCCCGCTGGGTCGATACCGCCGGAGCTCGATCGATCCAACCGGCGTGGCCACGGTCTCGCGGCTTGGCAGGCCGGGCGCGGCGATCGCGGCGATTTCCACGTCGAAGCCGACGCCGGCGAGGCTCCGGGCGATCCGGATCGCCCGCGAGTAGGGCGCGGCCGGCCCGCCGACGAGCACGACGGCTCGCGGGACACCGGCCGTTCCTGTCGGCAGCGGCGCCGGCGCTGAGACCGTGGACGCCGCCATCGGATCCCTCACCACGGCCGGCTCGTCAGCCGGCCGTAGGTCGCGAGCAAGGGGCGGACCTGCGTCTCCCACGAGTAGCGATCACGGACCGCGGTCCGGGCACCGTCGCGGATCGCCGCCCGCCGATCGTCGTCCCAGGCCAGGACCTCTCCGACCGCCGCGGCGACCGCCCCAGGGCTCGTCGGATCGCACAGGACGCCGATGCCCGTGTCCCGCACGATCGCGGCGATCCCCGGCAGATCCGCGGCGACCACCGGGACGCCGGCCGCGAGCGCCTCGAAGAGCTTGTTGGGCGTCGTCAGCAGGTGGTTGAGACTCGTCGGCTGGATCGGGATCGCCACGACGGACGCCGACGCGACCCAGTCGAGCAGCTCGGCCGGGGGCACGGCCGGCAGGAGGTGCCACCGCGGCGCGGTCGTCCTGGCCACGCGCTCGCGCAGCATCGCCTCGAGGGGTCCGTAGCCCATGAGGACGAGGACGGCATCCGGCGGCAGGTCCGGAAGCGCCTCGAGCAGCACCTCGATGCCGCGGTCACGATCGAGCCCGCCGTGGTACAGCACGACGCGGGCGGCCGGCGGGAGGCCGAGCGCGTCGTGGAACCGCCGCCCAGCCGGGGGCGGCTCGTCCGATCGACGGGGCGTGTTCATCACCACCACGACGGGCCGGCCGAACCGCGCCCGCATGACCTCGGCATAGGCCTCGTTCGTGGTGACGATCGCCGCGGCGGCCCGCGCCCAGCGGCGCTCGACGGCCTTGAACAGCGCGCGCGCCGGCGGTGGCAGGCGGGCGATGTTCCGGGCCTCGACGTAGATATCGCGGGCATCGAAGACGATCCGCGGCCGCGGTTGCCGGCTCCGGAGCCAGCGCGCCGAGGCGAGCCCGAGGAAGGCCATCGCGTGGACGACGTCAACGTCCGGCGCGATCTCGCGGAGCTGGCGGCCCTGCGACCGCGTCTCGAGCCAGACACGGATCGGGCGGATACGGGCCAGACCCGCGGCGACGCGCCCGGGCAGTCGGATGCCGTCGGCCGCCGAGACCGGCACCCGCACGATCCGGATCCCGCCGAGGGTCTCGTCCCGTTCCAGGCCCGGAGCCCAGCGGGCGAGGATCGTCACGGCGTGGCCACGCTCCGCGAGCGTCGCCGCGAGGCGTTGGGCCCGGCTGTCGACCGCGCCCGTGGATGGCAGGACGAGCGCGATCCGCTGGGCCACCGCGGCCGCGGCATCGCCGGGCGCCGGTGCGGGATCCGTCACCCGAGCCCGGCGTACAGG
This sequence comes from Candidatus Limnocylindrales bacterium, assembly GCA_051985205.1. Lineage (GTDB taxonomy): Bacteria > Chloroflexota > Limnocylindria > Limnocylindrales > CSP1-4 > CF-46. The sequence continues at coordinate 2,513 of JBPYEM010000245.1, forward strand.
TCGACCAGGCCCTGCGACTCCCGCTCCCAGTTCCAACGCGTCTCGGCGGCGTCGCGACACCGGGCCCGAAGGGCCACCCGATCCTGAGTCGGGAGCGCCAGGATCCGGCCGATGCCAGCGGCGATCGCGGCCGGGTCGGTCGGATCGACGAGAACGCCGAGATCTGAGGGCCGTGGGCCGACCGCAGCGCTGAGGCCGCCCCGGCTCGAGGCATCACGACCGTCACGATCCTTTCCCACGACGATCTCCCGGATCGCCGGGAAGTCGCTCGCGACGACGGGGACGCCCGCCGCGAGGGCCTCGAAGAGCTTGTTCGGCGTGGACAGCACGTGGTTCAGCGTACTGGGCTGGATCGCCATCACGGCGACGTCCGCACCCGCCACCCAGGCGATGACCTCATCCGGTGGCACGGGCGGCAGGACATGGACCCGACCGGCGACGGCCGGGTCGGAAGCGAGCTCGTCGAGCGTGCCGCGCAGCGCGCCGTACCCGAGGAAGACGGCGTGGACCGCCCCGAGGCCGGGCTCGCGGATCGCGGCAATCAATTGCTCGAGGCCGCGGTGACGGCTGAACGCCCCGTGGTAGAGGGCGATCGGCACGTCCTCCGCCAGGCGGAGCGCGTCCCGCAGGCGACGGGTGTCGGCTCCCTCGGCAGCGGGTCGCGGGGGACAGTTGTGGACCACCACGATCGGCGGGGTCCGGTACCGGCGTCGCAGCTCCGCGGCGATCGCCTCGTTGACGGTGACGACCGCGACCGCGGCGCCCAGCCACCTCCCCTCCAGTCGAGCCCATCGTCGACGGATCCACGCCGGCTGCTCGGCATTCGAGCCGGACTCCAGGAAGATCTCGTGCGTGTCGTAGACGATCCGGCCGCCGGTCCGCGCCGCCCGGACGGCGGCAGCCAGCCCGGACAGGTCGTGCCCATGATGGACGGTCGCATCCGGGACCGCCCGGGCGGCCAAGGCGGCCCACGGCGTGACCCGCCACCACCACCGGGCGAGCCAGTCGGCCGGATCGACCTGGCGGTCCGGGCGGTCCCCGACGAGCCGGCCCAGCCGGCGCGCCACGAACGCGATCGGCAGGCGGACGAGCGACCAGACCCCGGCGACCGCGAGGATCACCAGCCCGGCCGCCGCGCGCCCAGCGGCGACGCCGAGCGGCCGTCCGTCGCGTCGCAGGAGCCGCCCCGCGAAACGTCGCGCTCGCCACGGATAGCGGAGAAACGTCCACGCGCCGTGCGGCCAGAGCGGAACGGCAATCCGGACGATCTCGAAGCCGGACCGGCGCTCGCGGACGGGCGTCGCCGCGT
>JBPYEM010000246.1:0-5557 GCA_051985205.1 Candidatus Limnocylindrales bacterium
CCACTCCGCCGAGGTCCCCGGACCCGTGTATGTCCGCGTCGTCGTATAGCTGGCGCCGGTCGTCGTGTCGCGGATCGTGATCGTCCAGCTCGACCCGCTGCCCTTTGCGATCGTCGCGGACATGTGGTCTCGCGGATGGACCGTGATCGACGGAATGACGGTCTCGGCCGCCGGCAGGATCTCCCACCACGCCGCGTAGTGCGCCGAGCCGTTGAAGTAGTCGGTTTCCGTGCCGGTCTGGATCAGGCTGCTGTTGTTGAACCCGTCGATGCCGACCCACTGCGACGCATAGGTCGCCTTCGTGCTCGCCGCCACGCTCGGGACGACCCACGCTCCCGTGACTCGGGTGGACGAGCCGGTCTTCGCGTAGCCGGACCAGTTGCTGGATGCCCAGCCGGCGGTCGCCACGGGACGTTCGGCGACCCGCGGTCGATGAACGACTGCGGTCGCGGCGGGCGCGACACCCAGGGTGAAGACCGCGCCGGTGAGGACGACGGCCGAGACGGAAGCGCGCAGGCGTTGACGGGAACGCACGACTCGTACCTCAGCTGATCCTGTGGGACCACACCTGGCAGGGGCGCTCTCCGGAGTATGGCTGGCCGGTGGGAATCCCGCCGCCAGGCGCCGGTGAGATCCGGGCCTCGACGCGACGAGAGCGGAGCCGAAGCTCCGCTCTCTCGTCTGCGAGGTCGAGATGGTGGGCGATACTGGATTCGAACCAGTGACCCCGCGGATGTGAACCGCGTGCTCTAACCACTGAGCCAATCGCCCGCCGGTCGCTCGACTATACCCGCAGGCCGGGCCACCGGGCAACGACGGTCTCCGCCTCCAGCCCGTCGACGACGACCAGCTTCTGGCGGCCGGCGGCGCCTGCGACGAGACGGACCGACCGCCGCGGCACCTCGAGCTCGTCGGCCAGCAGCCGGAGGAGCGACTGGTTCGCCGCGCCGGCAACGGCGGGCGCCGCCACGTAGGCCCGGAGGACGCCATCGACCACGCCGTCGACGCGGTCGGACGCGGATCGCGGGGTCAGTCGGACGGCGAAGCGGACGTCGGTGTCAGACAGGACTCAGAGCAGGCGCAGCAGAAGGGAGAGGACGATCAGGACGATCAGTGGCGAGAGGTCGAGCATCCCCGTCGGCGGCAGGCGCCGGCGCACCGGCGCGAGGATCGGCTCCGTCGTGGCCCGGAGGAAGCCGCCGAGCTGCGTCTCGCCGCGAGGGTCGAACCACGAGAACAGCACCCGGCCGAACAGGAGGACGGTCAGGGCGACGAGCGCGAGCTCGAGGAGATTCCCGAAGAAGAGGCCCACCCGTCGAGTCTAGCAGTCGCGATGCCGGAGGCCGGCCAGGGCGCCGGATCGGGGCGCGGCCGGTCCCGAGGCGTCAGATGTAGCGCTCGCCGAACAGCGCACGCCCGACGCGGACGATCGTCGCGCCCTCCTCGACCGCGACCGGGTAATCGTCGGTCATCCCCATCGAGAGCTCGCGCCCCAGACGATCGTGCCGAAGCCGGAGCCCCTCCGAGAGGGCGCGCAGGGCCGCAAACGTCGGCCGGGCGTCTTCCGGATCGCGGACCAGCCGGCCGACCGTCATCAGCCCCTGGATCTCCAGGTGCTCGAGCGCGAGGAGCTGGCCGAGTCCCGCCTCGATCGCGTCCGGGTCGAACCCCGACTTGGACGGATCGCGGCCGACGTTGATCTGGAGGAGGACGGGGTAGCGCGAGCCGGCAGGCCGCTCGGCGGCGAGCCGGTCGAGACGGACGGCCAGATCGACGGAATCGACCGATTCGATCATGTCGAACGCATCGAGCGCCCGGCGCGCCTTGTTCGACTGAAGCGGCCCGATGAGATGCCAGGTCGCACCGTCGACTTCGGGCCGCTTCGCCGCGCCCTCCTGGACACGGTTCTCGCCGAGCGTCGTCAACCCGGCGGCGACGGCCGCCCGGACCCGCTCCGCGGGAACGGTCTTCGTCACCGCGACAAGGGTGACGTCCGCGGGATCGCGGCCGGCACGGCCGGCGGCCGCGGCAATCGTTCCGAGGACGCGCTGCCGTGCTGCCCGGAGCGCCTCGACGTCGTTCGCCGGCATCAGGCCGGCGCGCCTACTTCCGGCGCAGGAACGAAGGAATCTCGAGATCGTCGGCGTCGTACGCGCTGGCCCGCTTCACCGGCACCGGCTCGCCGACCGTTCGAACGCTCGATGGCGCCATGACCGCCGCTGCCGCGCGGTCGTCCCGGCCGTGATCGCCGCCGCCGTCGCCGATCTCCTGGCGCTGCCGCTCCAACTCCTCGAGGAAGTCCCGCTCGCGCGGGGCGCGGACCGAGACCTGCTCCGCCGCCGGCTGGGCGGCCTGGGCGTGACGAGGCGTTTCCCGCCGGCGGCTGCCGTCGAAGCCGGTCGCGATGACCGTGATCATCACCTCGTCGCCGAGGCGCTCGTTGAAGCTCGTCCCGAAGATGATGTTCGCCTCGGGGTCCGCGGCGGCCCGGATCTCCTCAGCCGCCTCCGTCACCTCGAACAGGCTGAGGTTCGACGAGCCGGTGATGTTGAACAGGATCCCCTGGGCGCCCGTGATGTTGACCTCGAGCAGCGGGCTGGCGATCGCCTGGCGGGCGGCCTCGACGGCGCGGTTCTCGCCGGTCGCCCGGCCGATCCCCATCAGGGCGGACCCGGCGTCCTTCATGATCGCCCGGACGTCGGCGAAGTCGAGGTTGATCAGGCCCGGCATCGTGATGATGTCGCTGATCCCCTGGACGCCCTGACGGAGCACGTCGTCGACGACGCGGAAGGCGTCGATGATCGAGGTGTTCTTCTGGACGACGTCCTTGAGCCGGTCGTTCGGGATCGTGATCAGGGTGTCGACCTGGGCCTTCAGCTCCTCCGCCGCCTTCTCGGCGACCAGCTTCCGCTTGGCGCCCTCGAACGCGAACGGCTTGGTGACGACGCCGATCGTCAGCGCCCCGGCCTCCTTGGCGATCTGGGCGACGATCGGCGCGGCTCCGGAGCCGGTGCCGCCGCCGAGCCCGGCGGTGATGAAGACCATGTCCGAGTCCTCGACGGCCTGGACGATCTTCTCCGAGTCCTCCTCCGCCGCGCGCGCTCCGATCGAGCTGTCGCCGCCGGCGCCGAGGCCGCGGGTGATCTTGTCGCCGATCCGGATCTTGTGCGGCGCATCCGACTGGAGGAGCGCTTGCGCATCCGTGTTGCAGGCGATGAACTCCACGCCCATCATCTCGGCCCGGATCATCCGGTTCACCGCGTTGCTGCCGCCACCGCCGACGCCGATGACTCGGATCAGGGCGAAGTTCTCGGAATCGGACCGCAACGGCATCGCCTTCCTCCGGGATTGACCTGGTCGGGTGCGGCGGCCGGATCGCTCGGAGACGGCCGTCGAGTGATCTGCGAATGAGCGGGCGCGGGTACAGGTGCGGGAGTTCGCCTCGCCCGATCCCCTGCGGTGTTCCTCGAGGGCCCTCGGGCTGGCCGGATACTACCACCGGCCCCAAGCCACCGGCCATGTCATCCCGGCGACCTCCGGCCTGTCGGCGCCCGATCACCGACCCGCGGTGCCGACGGCCGCCATCCCGGGACCTCGGGTCGTGGACCCGCCTCAGCCGGCCATGAAGCTGAGCAGGACCGTCCGCTCCGGATTGTCGGGATTCGGGTCGAGGAGGGCGATCGACTGCCACGTCCCCAGACCCAGCTCGCCGGCGATCACCGGCACCGTCAGCGACGGCGAGGCGAGGATGGGGAGCACATGATCCGCGCCGTGACCGGGCGAGCCATGCCGGTGACGCCAGCGGTCATCGCGGGGCAGGAGCCGGTCGAGGGCGTCGACCGCATCGGTGTCCGATCCGGCACCCAGCTCGATGACGACGATGCCGGCCGTCGCGTGCGGCACGAACACCGACAGGAGGCCGTCGCCGTCGCCGGCATGCTCGGCGACGAACCGCCGGCAGGCGCCCGTCAGGTCGGTGAACCCGCGCTCGGAGCCGGTCCGCACCTGGAGCTTCAGGGAGGTCATGACGAGGGGGCGCTGGCACCCTCAACGGGGAGCCGGCACGCGCCCTCCGGGGCCACCGCCGAGCTGCGGCGAGGCCATGCGCCTACGGAAAGATCGAGCGCAGCGCGTCCCGCAGCCGGCCGAGCCCGCCCATCGCCGGTGCCGACTCGTAGCGCATCGGCTCGTCGGCGTCGATCGCGCCGGCGCCCCAGGTCAGGAGCCCGACGGCGGTCGAGTAGCCGGGGTTGAGGATCGTGTCGACGAGCCCGCCGATCCCCGTCGGCGCGGCGATCCGGACCGGCATCCCGAGGACCTCGCGGCCGAGCTCGGCCGTTCCAGCGAGCTGCGCGGCGCCACCGGTGAGGATGATGCCGGCGGGCATCATCCCCGGCCCGCCGCGCTGCATCTCGTTGCGCATCAGCTCGAACGTCTCCCGCATCCGCGCCTCGATGATCTCGCAGACCTCGCGGCGGCCGATCGTGCGGCCGGCGTCCTCGCCGAGGACCGTGACCGTGATCTCCTCCGAGTCGTCGACCGCGTCGAGGTTGCAGGTGCCGTGCTCGATCTTCAGCTGCTCGGCGACCTGGAGGCTCGTCTTCAGACCGAGGGCGACGTCGTTGGTCACGTTGTTGCCGCCGATCGGGAGGACGGCGGTCCGGAACGGCGAGCCGTCGGCGAACATCGCCAGGTCGATCGTGCCGGCGCCGAGATCCGCCACGGCGACCCCGAGCTCCTTCTCCGTGTCGGTCAGGACGCTGTCGGCCGACGCGAGGCCGGACGCGACGAGCTCGTCGATCTTCACGCCGGCGGCGTTGACACACTTCGAGAGGTTCTGGACCGCGGTCGCGGCGGCGGTGACGATGTGGACCTCGACCTCCAGCCGGAGCGCGCTCATCCCGAGCGGGTCCTTCACGCCCTCCTGCCCGTCGACCTTGAAGCCACGTCGCTCGACGTGGAGGACGACCTGGCTCGACGGGATCGAGACGGCCCGGGCGACCTCGACCGCCCGGTTGACGTCCTCCCGGCTGACCTCCTTGCGCGGGCCGCTGACCGCAACCTGGCCGGGCGAGTTGAGGCTCTCGACATGCTGCCCGCCGACCGAGACGAACGCGCGATCGATCTTCCAGCCGGAGAGGCGCTCGGCCCGCTCGACGGACTCGGCGATCGAGCGGACGGTCTGGTCGATATTGACGACGACGCCCTTCTTCAGCCCGGACGAGGGAACGGTCCCGTGGCCCATGATCGTCAGGCGACCGTCGCGGCTGACCTCGCCGATCAGCGTGCAGACCTTGGACGTGCCGACGTCGATCCCGACGAGGACCGCTTCTCTCTCCACGTTCGTCGTCCGTGCCTCCTCTGGGCGGCTACACGAAGTGGCGTCGGATCAGCGCCACGTTGTTGAAGATCCGGAACCCGAAGTTGATCAGTGCGACGAGATAGAGATCGAGGCTCAGCCGGTCGCCGATGAAGGTCAGGATCACCGCGACGATCGCGTTCGTGATGAAGCCGCTGATGAAGATCCGATTGTCGTAGACGCCGTCGAGCTCGGCTC
>JBPYEM010000247.1:0-3474 GCA_051985205.1 Candidatus Limnocylindrales bacterium
CGTCGACTTGCCCGAGCCGGACAGGCCCATCACGACGAAGACCTCGCCGTGCTGGACGTCGAACGAGACGTCGCCGACCGCGATCGTGCCGCCGGCGTCCCGGACCGTCGCCTCGATCTCGTCGGCCGAGGGGGTCGCGGGTCGCCTGGCCAGGCGGCTCTCCGCAGGGCCGAACACCTTCCACAGCCCGCGGACGGAGATCGTGGGCTTGGCCGGGTCAGCCGGTCGTGCCGGCTCGGCGGCTCGAGTGGTGGGCGGGTCCACGACGCTGGTCACGCTGCCCTCCTCAGAAGCAGTGACACCGGTGACGCGTGCGGGGACGGTACACCACGACCGGGACGCCGAACAGGCCCCCGCGGCGCTATGGGCACGACCTCCGAGGCCCGGACGATCGCGGCTTCGCCGGCGTTCGACCGGGCGGTACCATGGGCGGCCCCGGGCTCCGAGCGGCCTCGCCGTCGGGCCCGTCCGCGCCGGGAGGCAGAGGGATCGGCGCGCAACCACCGCAGGGCGGAGAGGCGAGATGAGTTCGCTCCCGACGCAGGCTCGCGTCGTCATCATCGGGGCCGGAATCGTCGGCAACAGCATGGTCTGGCACCTCGCCCGGCTCGGCTGGCGGGACATCGTCCTGCTCGAGAAGGGCATGCTCCCCAACCCCGGCGGCTCCACAGGGCACGCCTCGAACTTCATCTTCCTGACCGATCACAGCAAGGAGATGACGGCCTTCACGCTCGACAGCACGCAGCAGTACAAGGACCTGGGCGTGTTCGACGAGACGGGCGGCATCGAGGTGGCCCGGTCGCCGGAACGGATGGAGGAGCTCAAGCGGCGGATGGCCTCGTCCCACGCCTGGGGCATCCCGGGCACGCGCCTCGTCACCCCGGCCGAGGTCAAGGAGATGGTCCCGTTCATCGACGAGTCCGTGATCCTCGGCGGCTTCTACACGCCGGGCGTGGGCATCGTCGACTCACTCCAGGCCGGGACGCTGATGCGCCAGAAGGCGCAGGACCTGGGTGCGCTGACCGTGGCGGCGAGCGTCGAGGTCACCGGGATCGACGTCGAGGCCGGGCAGGTCCGTCGCGTCCACACGGACCACGGCTCGATCGAGACCGACTTCGTCGTCATCGCCTGCGGCGTCTGGAGCCCGCGGATCGCGCGCATGGCGGGCGCCTCGATCCCGCTGACGCCGGCCGTGCACCAGATGATCGACATCGGGCCCGTGCCGATGTTCGAGCACACGACCAAGGAAGTCGGCTTCCCGATCGTCCGCGACATGGACACGAACATGTACGAGCGGCAGCACGGAACGGGCTTCGAGGTGGGCTCGTACGCCCATCGAGCGATCCTCATGGACGCCGACGACATCCCGTCGATCGCCACCGCGGCCCTCTCGCCGACGATGCTGCCGTTCACGAAGGAGGACTTCGACCCGCAGCTCGAGGACGCTCTCGAGCTGTTCCCGGAGATCGTCGGTGACGAGTCCGTCGGGGTGAAGCTCGCGATCAACGGCCTCCTGTCGCTGACCCCGGACGGCAACCCGATCATCGGCGAGACGCCGGAGGTCCGCCATCTCTGGTCCGCCGCCGCGATCTGGATCAAGGAGGCGCCGGGCGTCGCCAAGACCGTCGCCGAATGGATGACGAACGGCGAGCCCGAGATCGATCCCCACGGCTCGGACATCGCCCGCTTCTACGACCACCACAAGACGGCCCAGCACATCGCCGCGCGGACGACCGAGGGCTTCAACAAGACCTACGGGATCGTCCATCCCAACGAGCAGTGGGAGTCCAACCGGCCGATCAAGCGATCGCCGGCCTGGGTCCGCCACCAGGAGCTCGGCGCCGTGCCGTTCGAGGCGGCGGGCTGGGAACGGCCCTACTGGTACGAGGCGAACAAGCCGCTGCTCGAGGAGTACGGCGACCGGGTGATGCCGCGGGCGGCCGAATGGGAGTCGCGCTGGTGGTCGCCGATCATCAACGCGGAGCACCTCGCGATGCGGGACCGGGCCGGTCTCGTCGACCTGTCGGCGTTCGCGATCTTCGACGTGACCGGCCCGGGCGCCTGCCTCGCGCTGGAGCGGCTGTCCGTGAACAAGGTCGACGTCGCGCCCGGCCGCACGGTCTACACGCCGCTCCTGAACCCGGCCGGCGGCATCCTCGCCGACCTCACGATCATGCGGATCGGCCATGACCGGTTCCGGGTCGTGACCGGCGGCGGCATGGGCATGCGCGACCGGAAGATCTTCCAGGACGGCATGCCGGCGGATGGCTCCGCCCAACTCCACGACGCGACGAACCAGTGGACGACGTTCGGGCTCTGGGGCCCGCGTGCGCGCGACATCCTTGCGTCCGTCACCTCGGCCGACGTCAGCCACGCGGGATTCCCGTTCCTGACGACGAAGACGGTCGACATCGACGGTGTCCGGACGCTGGCATCGCGGATCAGCTATGTGGGCGAGCTCGGCTGGGAGATCTACGTCCCGATCGAGCAGGGTCTCCGTGTCTGGGACGCGCTCTGGGAGGCGGGCAAGCCGCATGGCCTGGCGCCGGTCGGGATCGGCACCTACGCCGTGACGTCCCGGCTCGAGAAGGGTTACCGCGCCCACGGCGCGGAGCTGGAGCTCGACTTCGACCTCGTCGAGGCGGGCATGGCCCGGCCGACACTCAAGGACGCCGATTTCGTCGGTCGCGAGGCCTACGAGCGGCAGCGCGCGTCGGACCCGGTCGCGATCCTCTGCACGCTGACCGTCGACGATCCGACCTCGTCGACCGGCGTGAAGCGGTACATGCTCGGCCGGGAGCCGATCACGACGCCGGACGGGGCGGCGCTCGTCGACCGGAAGGGCCGTCGCTCGTACGTGACGAGCGCCGGGTCCGGGCCGTCGGTCGGGAAGCACCTCCTGATGTCGTACCTGCCGCCGGAGCAGGCGGTCGAGGGGACGAAGCTGGCCGTCGAATATTTCGGTGAGCGCTACCCCGTGACCGTGGCGGTCGCCGGCAGCCGGCCCCTGTTCGACCCGGACAACACCCGGATCCGGTCGTGACGCCGTCGGGCTCCTGCCGTCGGTTCGTGCCGCCGTCCGCTTCGTGCCATGGGCCCGAGTCGCGCTCGTCTGTTGCCGCGCCGCCGTGAACATCCTCGTCTGCGTCAAGCGCGTCCCCGCGACCGGCGGGCGGATCGTCCTCACGGACGACGGCTCGGCGATCGACACCCGCCACCTCGGCTTCACGATCAGCCCGCACGAGGAGTGCGCGGTCGAGGAGGCAGTCCGGATCGTGGAGGCTGACGGCGGATCGACGGCGGTCCTGACGCTCGGGCCGACCGAGGCGGAGGAGCAGCTCCGCGACGCGATGGCGATCGGCATCGACCGGGCGATCCTGCTCGAAACCGACGGCCGGGACTGGGATCCGATCGCCACGGCAACCGCGATCACCGACGCGATCCGGGCTCAGGAAGCGGCGAACGGGCCGTTCG
>JBPYEM010000248.1:0-2573 GCA_051985205.1 Candidatus Limnocylindrales bacterium
CCCGCCGCACGCGCCTGGCCCCGGACACGACGCAGTCTCGACGTCGTACAGCTCGTCGAGGGTGATCTTCCCGGCGCGGTACGCGCCGACCGCCTCGTAGATGGTGACCACGGTCGCGTCACGCGAGCCGTTCCCGCCCATCACCGCGGACCGGATCCCCGGATAGATGGTCCCGGAGTAGAGCGCGACCGCCGGGATGTCCAGCCGGCCCAGGGCCATTGCCGCGCCGGGTCCGGTCTTGTCGCAGCCGAAGATGGAGACGATGCCGTCGAAGAGGTGGCCGCGAGCCACCAGCTCGATCGAGTCGGCGACGACCTCGCGGCTGATCAGCGACGCCTTCATGCCCTCCGTGCCCATCGACACGCCGTCGCTGACGGAGATCGTGTTGAACTCCATCGGCGTGCCGCCCGCCGCCCGGATGCCCGCCTTCGCCGCCTCCGCCAGTCGGCGATGGTTGTAGTTGCACGGCATCGTCTCGATCCAGCTGTGACCGACGCCGATGATCGGCTTGGCGAGGTCCTCGTCCGTGAAGCCGATCGCCTTGAGCATCCCCCGGGCGCCTGCCCGGTCCGGGCCGTCGGTGAGCGCGGCGGAGTGCCGCTTCGCGGGATCCGTCGGACGGTCGTAGGGATGGCGGGATTCGGTCATCGTGGATCTCCGGGAGAGCGGTGCGGGCGGTCGGGATCGCGCAACGACCAGTGTAGGCGGCACTTCCGCGGGACCGGAGCCGTGTGCGATGCTGCGCGGACCACGGCGTGGACCCATCGGAGGTGGAGAGGGTGATGGCGACACGGACCGACGAGAAGCTCAAGCTCCTGAAGCAGAGCCCGTTCCTCGCGGGGCTGAGCCGGAAGGACCTCGAGGAGGTGGGGAGGCTGGCCGACGAGGTCGACGTCAAGGCCGGCCACGTCCTGTTCCGCGAGGGCTCCGCCGGTACCCAGTTCTTCGTGATCGTCGCCGGCGCGGTCCGGGTCGACAAGGCCGGGAAGACGATCCGGACCCTGGGCCCCGGCGAGTTCGTCGGGGACATCGCCCTCGTGACCGAGCGTCCCCGGATGGCGACGGGGACGGCCGAGGTGGACAGTCGCCTGCTCGTCCTTGGCCACCGCGAGTTCCACTCGCTGCTCGACCGGTTCCCGTCGATCCGGATGAGCGTGCTCGAGTCCATCGCGATCCGGCTGCGCGCCCTGGAGCCGGACCCCGCCAACTAGGAGCCCGTCAGGAGGCTCCGGCGCTCCCCGCGGCGAGCCACTCTTCGACGACTCCGCGGAGCGTCACGAGACCGACGGCGCCGCCTCCCAGGACGACGTCGTGGAACGTCCGGATGTCGAACCCCGGACCGACCGCGGCGCGCGCTTCCTGACGGAGGCGCAGCAGCTCCATCTGGCCCAGCTTGTAGGCGAGGGCCTGGCCCGGGATCGCCAGGTAGCGATCCACCTCGTTGACGATGTTGTTCTCGGCCAGGGCGGTGTGATCGAGCATGAAGTCGATCGCCGCGGACCGGCTCCAGCCGAGCGCATGCATGCCCGTGTCGACGACCAGCCGGCAGGCCCGCCAGGCATCGAACGAGAGGACGCCGAACCGGTCGATGTCGCCCGACAGGAGGCCCATCTCCGCCGAGAGCCGCTCGCTGTACAACCCCCAGCCCTCGATGTAGGCAGTTGGACCGCCGAGCCGACGGAACGCCGGCAGGCCCTCCAGCTCCTGGGCGATCGCGATCTGGAGGTGGTGGCCCGGCACGGCCTCGTGGAAGGCAAGCGTCTCCGCCTCGTACCGAGGCCGGGTCTCCGGTTCCGTCGTGTTGACGTAGTAGCGCCCGGGCCGGCTGCCATCCGCCGCGGGTTCGCGGTAGTAGGCGATCGTCGAGTGACGCGCCTCGTGCCAGGGGATCTCGACGACCTCGCACGGCGTCCGGGGCAGGCGGCCGAACCAATCCGGGATGGCGGCGTTGGCCCGGGCAAGGGAGGCCTCTGCGACGCCGAACACCTCCGGGCCGGTCGCGAAATGGAGGTCCCGGTCGTGGCGGAGCCTGGCGATGACGGCCGCGCGATCCGGAGTGCCGAACACCTCGTCACCCAGCTCGGCGAACTCGGCGTCGATCCGGGCGATCTCGTCGAGACCGATCCGGTGGATCTCGTCGGGCCCGAGCTCGAGGGTCGTGTGGGCGCGGACGAGACGGGCGTAGGCTTCGTCGCCGCCCGGCACCGCCGCCAGACCAGGGCGGTCGTCGCCGCGGGCCCGAGGCGCCACCTCCTCCACGAGGAACGACCGGTAGCGGGCGAAGGCCGGCCGAACCTCGTCACGCACCGTGGATCGCAGCTCGTCCGCGGCGCGCTCCGCCTCCGTGGCGGACAGGACGCCGGGAAACGCGGTCGCCGGGTCGGCGAGCGGCCACTCCTCCGGCGGCCGGGCCAGCGTGTCGTCCAGCTCCGCGACGACACTGTCGATGAGCGCCCCCGGCGCGGTGACCCCGCGACGCAGCGCGTCGCGCGCGGAGGCGACGTGACGGTCGAGCCACGGCGCCATCTCGTGCCAGCGGCGAAGGAGCGCGGCCGCCTCCCCCGCGTCACGCA
>JBPYEM010000249.1:0-4267 GCA_051985205.1 Candidatus Limnocylindrales bacterium
GAAGGCGCTGCATCGGCTCCACGACGGCGCCCTCGTCGAGTCCGTGCTCATGCACTACCCCGCCCGCGGAGAGCAGCGCGAGCGCCACACCCTGTGCATCTCGAGCCAGGCGGGCTGTGCCGTCGGCTGCCCGTTCTGTGCGACGGGCGAGCTCGGCTTCACTCGGGACCTCGAGACGGCCGAGATCGTCGATCAGGTTCGGCATGCCGCGCGACGCCTCGGGGCCGACGGTCGTCGACTGACGAACGTCGTGTTCATGGGCATGGGCGAGCCACTCCTGAACCTCGACCACGTGCTCGCGGCGGTCGACGCCCTGAACGATGCCGAGCGGTTCGGTCTCGGCGCACGCCACATCACCGTCTCGACCTCCGGGGTCGTGCCGGGGATCCGCCGCCTGACCGCCCTCGGTCCGCAGTTCACCCTTGCGGTCTCGCTCCACGCCGCTCGCGATCCCCTTCGCGACGTCCTCGTCCCGCTCAACCGGCGCTGGCCGATCGCCGAGGTCGTCGCCGCGGCCCGCGACCATGCCGCCGCCACCGGCCGCCGGGTGACGTACGAGGCGACGATGATCGCCGGGATCAACGACACGCCCGCGGACGCTCAGGCGATGGCCGACCTGCTGCGCGGCGACCACGCCCACGTCAACCTGATCCCGATGAACCCGGTCGCCCACACCCCGTGGACCGCCTCGCCGGACGACGTGATCGAACGCTTCGCGGCGACGCTCCGCGCGGCGGGAGTGACCGCGACCATCCGGCGGAATCGCGGCCAGGAGATCGGCGCGGCATGCGGACAGCTCGCAGCGGAACGTGCCGGAGAGCCGGCACCGGCGGTCGTGGCACGGCGCCGGGCCCGTCTCGAGGACGAGAGCGTCCACGCCCTTCGCGGCGAGCGGAGCGCCGAACCGGTTCCGAGCGGGGTGGGGGAGTAGGGATGGCGACCGGCCGGGCACGGGTGGCCGTCAGCATCCTCGACGCCGACCACTCGAACATGGCGTACGCCGTCCGACGTGCGGAGCGGGAGGGCGCCGACCGCTTCCACATCGACGTGATGGACGGCCATTTCGTCCCGAACCTGACGTTCGGTCCGCGGATGATCAAGGGGATCCGGCCCCGGACCGAGCTCCCGCTCGACGCGCACCTGATGATCTCCGACCCGCTCCAGTACGTCGACGAGTTCGTCGACGCGGGCTGCGACTCGATCACGTTCAACGTCGAGGTCGATCCCGCGCAGATCGAGCCGGCGCTCCGGAAGATCCGGGCTGCCGGGAGAGCCGCCGGGCTGGCGGTCAAGCCCAAGACGCCGCTCGCTGCGCTGGAGCCGTACCGGTCGCTCCTCGACATCGTCCTCGTGATGACCGTCGAGCCCGGTTTCGGTGGTCCGGCATTCATGAAGGACGTGGCCGCCGAGAAGCTTCTCGCGGCCCGGGAGTACCTGTCGCACAAGCCGGTGGGCGGGGAGATCCACGTCGACGGCGGGGTCAACCGCGAGACCGCGGAGTTCGTCGGCGGCCTGGGGGTCGACATCCTCATCGTCGGCTCCGTCCTGTGGATCAAGGGCCGCGACATCGGGCGGGAGATCCGGCTCGTCCGGGCGCTCGCCGACGAGGGCTACCAGTACCGGCTCAACGGCGGCGAGCCACCGATCCCGCGTGACGCGATGGTGACGTTCGCCCAGCTGCCGAAGGCGTTCGCCTGGCAGCTGATGGCCGACATCGAGCGGGGCGGAATCCCGGTGATCACGCTGCGCGGCACGGGCCAGTTCAACCCGGATGGGGTCCGCGACTACGACCTGCTCGTCCCCGCGTCCGTGGAGGGTCTCGTCGAGGAGCGTCATGCCGCCGATCGAGCGCGCTACCACGCCGAGGCTGCGCGTTGGCGCGAGGACTACATCGCGGAGCACGGGGTGAAGCCGCCCGAGACGCAGCGCCGGGTCGCGGACGGTCCGGTGCCGCCATCCGTGCCACCTGGTGGCCTGGCCTCGGGTCGAGCCGCCCGCGACTGACGTGCGCGCGCTCCTGCAGCGGACGACCGGTGCTCGCGTCCGGATCGGCGGCGAGGTCGTCGGCGAGGTCGATCACGGTCTCGTCGTCCTGCTGGGCGTCGGTCCGGACGATGACGAGCCGACAGCCGACGCGCTCGCTCGGCGCGTGACGGAGCTCCGGATCTTCGAGGACGACGACGGCCGCACGAACCGGTCCCTGATTGATGTCGACGGCGGCGCGCTCGTCGTGAGCCAGTTCACCCTCTACGCGGACACGAGCCGCGGACGCCGCCCGGGGTTCACCGGCGCGGCGTCGCCCGAGCTCGCGGAGCGGCTCTACCGGCGATTCGCGGAGGCGCTGCGTGGCCTCGGCGTGCCGGTCGCGACCGGAACGTTCGGTGCGGAGATGGCGGTCGAGCTCGTGAACGATGGTCCGTTCACGATCTGGCTGGATACCGCGGACCGCTGAGGTTCGGGCGGCTTGGGTGCCGCGGCCGCGAATCGAAACGCCCGGCCGAGCCGGGCGTCAGTCGATTGACCGGTGGATCCGCGCTTACTTCGCGGACTTCAGCGCCGTCCGCCGGCAGCGGGTGCAGACGAGCGCCTTCGTCTCGGCGCCGTTCTCACGGATCGTGAACGGCTGGAGGTTGGGCTGGTAGCGGCGATGGGCGCGGACGCGGTTCATCCCCGACGACTGCGGGTTGAAGCCGCCCATCGACACCTTGCCGCAGATCGCGCAGGAGCGGGCCATCGTGGTCCTCGAACGGGTCAGACATGTGGGTTGATCATTCGAAGTCCGGACGCGGACGCACGGACGAGCCCGGCCGGAGGGCGCGGGCGGGGCGGTATGATAGCACCCGCTCCGCGCTCCAGCCAGCGCGCGTCCACGATCCGCAGCGCGAGGATGCCCGCGGCGTGCCGTCCAAGCCCACCGGTCCAGCGATCCCAGGCCGGTCGCTCGTGTCGCGTCGCGCGATCGTCGACATCGTTCGCACCGCAACCCTCGGCTCCTACGGCGTGATCGGGTTCGCCGGCGCGTCCTGGGTCGACCGCCTCGCGGAGCTCGCCGGGTTGCCGCCGCGCGGGATCGCGATCGGTCTGGGCGACGAGCTCACGATCGACCTCGATCTGACCGTTGCCCACGGTCTGCCGGTCGCGGAGGTCGCCCGCCAGGTCGATTCGGCGGTTCGCTACGCGATCCGGCGATCGCTCGGTCGCGAGGTCGACCGGCTGACGATCCATGTCGACGGGCTCCGAGCCGCGCCGCTGACGGCGGTGCCCGGTGCGCCCGACGATCGAACGGCGGAGGGTCCGGCCGGCGTGCGCCCGGACGACCTCGCTGCGAGCGGGACGGACGTGGCGTGATCGTCGTCCGAGAGGATCGGGGCTGATGGCCCGCGCGTCCCGAACCACGCACTGCACCGGCGGGGGCCTGCTGGAGGCGGCCCGCAGCGCCGTCGCGAACCTCGAGGCCCACGCGGACGAGGTGAACGCCCTGAACGTGTTCCCCGTCCCGGACGGCGATACCGGCACGAACATGGTCGCGACGGTCCGCGCCGCCCTGGACGAGGCGATCGCCTTGCCGGCGGACGCGCCGGTCGATCGCATCGCCGCCGCGATCAGTCACGGTGCGCTCATGGGGGCGCGCGGAAACTCCGGCGTCATCACGAGCCAGATCCTCCGCGGCGTCGCGGAAGGGCTCGCGGGGAAGCGCCGGTTCAACGGCCTCGACCTCGCGAATGCCCTCTCGATCGGGACGCGAACGGCGTACGGCGCGGTTGGCAAGCCGGTGGAGGGGACGATCCTCACCGTGATCCGCGAGGCCGGTGCCGCGGCCGTCGAGGCTGCGGAGCGCGACGACCGGATCGAGTCCGTCCTGGCTGCCACCGTCGAAGGCGCCGGACGTACGGTCGCGAAGACGCCATCCCTCCTTCCGATCCTCAAGGAAGCCGGTGTCGTCGACTCCGGCGGTCAGGGCCTCTTCCGACTGTTGGAGGGCGCGCTCGCGGCGGTCCAGGGCCGGCCGGTGCATCTCGTCGAAGCCGTCGGCGGCGACCGGCAGGGGGAGGCGCGAGTCGCGGTCGCGCCGGCATTCCGGGCGGGCGTCGCGGCTCTCGAGGACGACGCGTTCGGCTACGAGACCGTGTTCATCGTCTCCGCGCGGCCCGGCGGCCACCTCGACGTGCCGGCCATCCAGGCCCACCTGGAGTCGATCGGGACATCCGTGCTGGTCGGCGGCGACGAGGCGATGGCAAAGGTCCACGTGCACAACGAGCGGCCGGAC
>JBPYEM010000250.1:0-4215 GCA_051985205.1 Candidatus Limnocylindrales bacterium
TGCCCTGCTCCCGGGCCGCTGCTACCGATACGAGGCGATCGACGCCAGCCATGCCTCGGAGTTCTTCCAGGTGGAAGGGCTGATGGTCGACGAGGGGACGACGATGGGCGACCTGAAGGGCTTGCTCGACCAGTTCGCCAAGGCGCTGTACGGCGCGGACAAGCGGACCCGCTTCCGCCCCGGCTACTACCCGTTCACGGAGCCGTCGGTCGCGTTCGACGTCGAGTGCCTCGTCTGCGGCGGATCGGGCTGTCCGGCCTGCTCGCGGTCGGGCTGGATGACGATCCTGGGAGCGGGGATGGTCCATCCCGTGGTGCTTCAGTACGGCGGGCTCGACCCGAAGCGGTATCAAGGGTTCGCCTTCGGCATGGGCGTCGAACGGATCGCGAACCTCCGCCATTCGGTCGGTGATCTCCGGCTGTACATGGAGAACGATCTCCGCTTCCTCGACCAGTTCGTGGCCGCGGGCTAGCGCATGCGAGTTCCGCTGTCCTGGCTCCGCGAGTACGTGGACGTCGACCTCGAGCCGGACAAGCTCGCCGAGCGGCTGACGCTGCTCGGGATGGAGGTCAAGGGGATCGAGCGCTGGGGTGGCGACTGGCGGAATGTCGTCGTCGGTGAGCTCCTCAGTGTCGAGAAGCACCCGAACGCCGATCGACTCTCGCTGACGAGCGTCCGCGTCGGCCGCGATGGGGCAGGGGAGGCGCTGTCGATCGTCTGCGGCGCCACGAACATCGCCGCCGGCCAGCGCGTCCCCGTCGCCTTGCCGGGAGCGGTCCTGCCCGGCGATCGTCGGATCGAGCGGACCGAGAAGATGGGCGTCGTCAGCAACGGCATGCTCTGCTCCGGCGACGAGCTGAACCTGACGGGCGATGCCGACGGAATCCTGATCCTGCCGCCCGATGCGCCGATCGGGGTGCCACTCGCCGACCTGTACGGCGACGTGGTCCTCGACGTCGACGTGAAGCCGAACCGCGGCGACGCTCTGTCGCTGATCGGGCTGGCACGGGAGGTTGCGGCCGTCACGGGCTCGCCCCTCCGCTGGCCCGACACGGATCCGCCCGAGGACGGCCGCGACGTCGAAGGCCTGTTGGACGTCCAGGTTCTCGATTCGGGGTGGTGCCCGCGGTTCGTAGGCCGCTGGGTCGACCGCGTCACGATCGGGCCATCGCCGGACCGCGTCCAGATGCGGCTGCGCGCGGCCGGCCAGCGGCCGATCAGCAACGTCGTCGACGTGAGCAACTACGTCATGCTCGAGCTCGGCAAGCCGATCCATACCTACGACGCGGACGCGGTGGCCGAGGTCGAGGGCCGACGCCGTCTCGTCGTCCGACGGGCGGAGCCGGGCGAGCGTCTCGAGACCATCGATCACGTCGCGCGGCAGCTCGACGGGGAGACGCTCCTGATCGCCGACGCGCGCGGTCCCCTCGGCATCGCCGGGATCATGGGCGGAGCTGGATCCGAGGTCGGTGACGGAACCAGCCGCGTCATCGTCGAGTCCGCGATCTTCGATCCGGTCGAGATCCGGCGGACCGGACAGCGCTATGGGCTCCGGTCGGAGGCCAGTCTTCGCTTCGAGAAGGGCCAGGAGACGCGGCTCGCCAGGCTCGGTGCAGATCGGGTGGCGCGCCTGATCTCGGAATGGGCTGGTGGGTCCGTGGCGCGGGGCCGGGTCGACAGCGCGCCGGACGAGCCGGCACCGTCGCGAGTCTCGTTCCGACCTGCCCGGGTCAACCGCCTGCTCGGGACGTCCCTCGCGAGCGCCGATCAACGCGCGCTCCTCGAGCGCGTCGGGATCGGAACGGACCCGGCGACGGACGACCGCGACCGGGTCGTGCCGATCGCCGCCGGATCGCGGCCGCTGAGCGTGGGAGCCGCGACGAACGACGACGTGCTCGTCGCCGTCGTCCCGACCTGGCGGCGCGACATCGCGATCGAGGCGGACCTCGCCGAAGAGGTCGCCCGCGTCCGCGGCTACGAGACCGTTCCCGAGGTCCTCCCGGACACGGCGATGCCGCCGTTCCGGCCGTCGCCGCTCGGCATCCGGGATCGCGTCCGGGAGGCGCTCGCCGGTGCCGGTTTCACCGAGGTCGTGACCCACGCGCTCGTCTCGCCGACCCAGGTCGACCGTGACCGATGGACGGCGGAGACGCCGCCGGTCGACGGCGGGACGGCCGCCGGCGGTCGCCCCATCCACGTCACGAATCCGCTCTCCGCCGATCACTCCGTCCTGCGCCAGTCCGTGGCGGGGAGCCTCGTCGAGATCGCCGCCGCGAACGTCCGCCGCGGCCGCGAGGAGGTCGCGATCTTCGAGATCGGCAAGGGCTACGGTGACGACGCAGGTGTCGTTCGCGAGTGGTGGCGGCTCGCCATCGCGATGACCGGACCCGCGGAACCGCCTGCCTGGAACCGACCGGCCCGCCCGGCCGACCTCGACGACGTCAAGGGAGCCATCGAGCTGGTCGCTCGCCGCCTCGCGCTCCTGGCGCCTGCCTATACGCCGCTCGCGGACGAGCCGCTGCTCCATCCCGGGCGGGCGGCGGCGGCGGTCGCGGTGCGTGGCCCGGAGGAAGGCGGCACGGTTGCCCTGAGCGGCGTCGTCGGCGAGATCCATCCGCACCTCGCGGACGAGGTGGATCTGCGCGGCGCGCGGCTGATCGTCGCGGAGATCGACATCGCCGGTCTCGGCGGCGCGGCGACCGCCGACCGACCGGTCGCCGCGCCGCCGCGCCATCCGGCCACGGAGCGCGATCTCGCGGTCGTCGTCGCGGAGACCGTCCCCGCCGCGGCCATCGCCGACGCGATCCGGTCCGGAGCGGGCGCGGCGCTGACGGACCTCCGCCTCTTCGACATCTACCGGGGGGCACCCCTCGGTTCGTCCGAGAAGAGCCTGGCATGGCGCCTCGTGTTCCAGGCGCCGGACCGGACCCTGACCGACGCCGAGATCGACGCCGAGATCGCGGCGATCACCCGCGCGGTGGGCGCGATCGGTGGCCGGATCAGGACCTGAGTCCTAGGTCTCCGGCCCATTCCGCCTGCTACGCTGAGCCGGCCTCACGACGGGTGAGCGAACCGAGGGATCGCACTCCGAGGAGCGTTCGTGGACATCCTTGGCTTCCTGACGTCGATCAAGATCTTCGACCTGCTCGTCTTCTTCCTGTGCTTCGGCATGTTCGTGCTCGGCTTCATCCAGGGCACGATCCGGCGGGTGCTCGGCATCGCGTCGATGCTGTTCTCGTTCCTGCTCGCGCTGAACCTTCGGGGGTCGCTGGGTGCGTATCTCGCCGCGAACTGGCGGCAGTTCCCCGGCGAATACGCGGTGATGCTCGGGACGCTGATCGTCTTTGTCGCCGCGACGATCGCGTTCACGCTGGTCATCCAGGGCTTCTACCACCACCAGACGCTGTTCAAGAAGGCGACGTTCGCCGACGAGGTGATCGGCGGGATCCTGGGGGTGGTCCAGGCGCTGCTGCTGGTGCTCTGCATCATCGTCATCCTCGATTCCTTCTTCCGGATCCCGACGCTGCCACAGACCGACGGCGAGCTCCCGTTCCTGCGCCAGACGTGGCAGGCGATCAACGAGTCGGCGACGGCCGGCGTCTTCCGATCGGTGATCATCCCGGCCTTCATCTCGATCTTCGGGTTCCTCGTTCCGGGGGACGTCAAGGGGCTGTACCTCGCCCTGATCCCCTGATCGCGTCGGGCGCCGCCGACGCCCGTCGATGACCGACACCGCCGCGGTCGACCTTCTCCGCGCCGCCCTTGCGGGCCCGACTCTCGACGCCGCTCCCGCGCTGCTCGGGGCGCGCCTCGTGCGAGACGATCCGGGAGGTCCTCGATCCGCGCGGATCGTCGAGGTCGAGGCCTACATCGGCGAGGACGACCGCGCGTCCCACGCCCGGTTCGGCCGAACGGCCCGCAACGCCGTGATGTACGCCGGGCCCGGGACGGCCTACGTGTACCTTGTCTACGGGATGCACGACTGTCTGAACATCGTCACGGAACCCGTGGGCCGGCCGGCAGCGCTGCTCGTCCGTGCGGTCGAGCCGCTGACCGGCATCGCGGAGATGCGTGCGAGCCGGGACGCGCGGACCGAAGCTCGCCGGCGCTCGGCGAATCGCCGGACACCGGCGCAGGTGCCGGATCTCCGGCTCGGTTCGGGTCCGGGGCTCGTCTGCGCGATCTTCGACATCGACCGATCGCTGACGGGCACGA
>JBPYEM010000251.1:0-3453 GCA_051985205.1 Candidatus Limnocylindrales bacterium
CCGGGGCAGGTAGGCGTCGAGCGTCGTGACGCGACGTCCATCACGGGTGCTCATCGGCATCGGCCCGACGCCGACGGCATCGGGGGCGTTGTGGTCCTCGACCGGCGCGAAGCCCGCCGCCACGAGCGCCACGAGCGCCGCTTCGTGGACCTCCGAACGAGCGAGGGTCGGATATCGGGTGATGGGCATCGGCCCCTGGTCGCCGTGTCCCGGTGCGCCGCCGAATTCGGCGTCGGTCTCGAGGCGCTCGAAGATCGGGAGGACGTTGGCGTATGCCCAGCCCGGGTTCCCGCGAGCCGCCCAGGCGTCGAAGTCGGCGGCGGCGCCGCGAACCGCGAACCGGGTCAGCCACGACGTGCCGCCCAGGACGCGCCCGCGCCGCAGCTTCGCCGTCGACCCGAGTCCGTCGGGCTCGGAGACGAATTGCCAGTCGTGGGCCCAGGTCGCGCCCGGTGGGTTGTTCCAGCCGTCGCGGTAGGCCGGCGGCACCGCGTCGCCGAGATCGGGCCCCGCCTCGAGGAGCAGCACGGAGGCGTCGCCCCGGTCGGCGAGACGCCGCGCCACGACGCAGCCGGCAGCGCCCCCGCCGACGATCACGACGTCGAATGCCCGATCCTCCACGCCAGACCTCCCTCTGGTGGCGTTCGCGGGATCTTTCGAGATCAGGAGTCCGAGAAGCGCTCTTCCTTCCAGGGATCGGCGTCGTTGTTGTAGCCGTAGCGTTCCCAGAAGCCAAGCCGATCGTGGTCGAGGAACTCGAGGCCGCGGACCCACTTGCTGCTCTTCCAGAAGTACTTCTTCGGGATCAGCAGCCGCAGCGGCCAGCCGTGCTCCAGCTCGAGCGGTTCGCCGCCGAACGTGTCGGCGAGGAGCACGTCGTCATCGTCGAGCACGCTGAGCGGCACGTTCGCGGTGTAGCCCTGCTCGGCATGCGAGACGACGTGGGTCGCCGCGGGCCGGACGGCCGCTCGCCGGAGGATCTCCTGGATCGGCACGCCTTCCCAGTCCGTGTCGAGCTTCGACCAGCGCGTCACGCAGTGGATGTCCGTATGGACGGTCTTCCGGGGGAGCGCCTTGAACTCCTCCCAGGAGAGCGTGAACGGGTTGTCGACCTCGCCGAAGACCTTGAAGTCCCAGGTCGCGAGATCGGTCCTGGGGACGGAGCCGTAGTGGAGCACGGGGAACTTGTCGGTCTTGTACTGGCCGGGCGGGATGCGCGCGGCGATCGCGGGATCCATCTCCCGCCCGCCGAAGAGACGTTCGAACATGCAGTCTCCGAGTCGTGGGATCGAGATCATCCTGCCACACGTGGTTCCGCAGGCCGTGTCGATCGGATGACGCGACGACGCCCGCCGGCGCTCGCCTCCGACCGCTGAGAGCGCCCGAGCCGGCCTCGAGCGAGGCTCGAAAAGCCCGGCGCGACTGGCCGATCGAGTAGGCTTCGGGCTCGTGGACCGCCCCAACGACGCCGATCGCGGCGCCGGATCCGCCCAACCCAGCGACGCGTCCGTCGATTCGCGTCCGCGCGTCGTCATCGTCATGCCGGCGTACAACGCCGCCCAGACGCTCGAGCGGACGTACGCGGACATCCCCCACGAGATCGTGAGCCGGATCATCCTCGTCGATGACGTGTCGCAGGACGAGACCGTCGAGATCGCCCGCCAGCTCGGCCTGGACGTGATCATCCACAAGCAGAACCTGGGCTACGGCGGCAACCAGAAGACGTGCTACCGCGCGGCCCTCGAGCAGGGCGCCGACGTGGTCGTGATGCTCCACCCGGACTACCAGTACGACGCAACCCGGATCCCGGAGCTGATCGCGCCGATCCTCGCGGGTGAGAAGCACCTGATGCTCGGCAGCCGCTTCCTCGGCGACCCCATCGCGGGCGGCATGCCCAAGTGGAAGTACGTCTCGAACCGGTTCCTGACGACGGTGGAGAACGTCGCATTCGGCCTCCACCTGTCCGAATACCACACCGGCCTGCGGGCCTACAGCCGGCGCCTGCTCGAGACGATCCCGTACCAGCTCAACAGCAACGACTTCGTCTTCGACCAGGAGCTGATCGCCCAGGTCGTGGCCGCCGGGATGGGCCGCCGGATCGGCGAAATCGCGGTGCCGACGCGCTACTTCGACGAGGCGAGCTCCGTGGGCTTCCGGCGGAGCGTCGTCTACGGGCTCTCGACCCTCCGCGTCGTCGCCCGGTTCCTGCTCCACCGGGTCGGGCTGCGCCGCTCGCCGAAGCTCACCGCGCGAACCCCGGAGCCGCCGCGGTCGGCGGCCTGACCGCAGGGGTGCGAACGGGGCCGATCCTCCGCGCCGTCGTCGGTCTGGCGATCTCCGCGGTCGCGATCTTCCTCGTGGTCCGGAGCGTCGACGTCGGCGCGACGCTGGCGGCGCTCCGCCAGGCGGATCTCCGCTGGGTGGTCGTCGCGGCAGGTCTGGGCACGGCCGACCTGGCGCTCCGCGGCCTTCGCTGGCAGCGGCTCATCCGGCCGATCGCGGCGATCCCGTACCTCCGGATGTTCGGCTACCTCCTGATCGGCTACGGGGCGAACAACGTCCTGCCGGCGCGGCTCGGGGAGCTGGTCCGGAGCCACTACATTGGCGATCGGGAAGGGATCAGCCGGGCGTCGGCGCTCGGCACGGTCGTGGTCGAGCGCGTCGTGGACCTGGTCGCGGTCGTCGCGATCGCGTCGGTCTCGCTGCTCGTCCTGAGCGTCCGCGGCGTGCTCGTCAGCATGGTCTTCATCGGCGCCGCGTT
This sequence comes from Candidatus Limnocylindrales bacterium, assembly GCA_051985205.1. Classification (GTDB taxonomy): domain Bacteria; phylum Chloroflexota; class Limnocylindria; order Limnocylindrales; family CSP1-4; genus CF-46. The sequence goes on from JBPYEM010000251.1 coordinate 2,762, forward strand.
CGCCGGGCTCTTCATCGCGATCCTCGTCCTGGGGATCGTCGCCCACCGCCTGCCGGGCGTCGATCGGCTCGCCGCGCTCATCGAGGGCTGGCCCTGGATCCGGCAGCTGCCCTCCAGTCTGCAGGGCGGGCTCGGTGTCGTCAGCCGGCCGCGGACGCTCGTCGAGACCCTGCTCGCGACGGCGGCCGCGTGGAGCTGCTCGATCCTCGCGCTGGCCGCGCTCGGCCGGGCGCTCGGCGTGCAGCTGTCGATCGGCGAGGCGGCCCTGATGTCGTCGGGAATCGCGCTCGCCGGCGCCATCCCCGCGGCGCCGTCGAACATCGGCACCTTCGAGGCGGCCGCGGTCGCCACGGGGACGACGATCGGGCTGAGCGGCGAGACCGCCCTGGCGATCGGGCTGCTGAGCCACGGAGTGATCCTCGCGATCACATCGATCGGCGGGTTGATCGCCTTCGCCCGGATCGGCTGGCGGGCCGGAGCGTCGAGCTCAACCGAGGCGGACTCCGAGCGGGCCTAGGCCCCAGCCTGACCGGCGACCGCCGGCGACGACGTCAGGAGGCGGGCGCGGGCTGAAGGGCGACTGTCCGCCGGGCAGCGTCCGCGAAGTCCGGCGGCGTCTCGTTCACCGGCATGGCCGCCGTGTCGTAGGGCGCGAACGTCAGCGGGCCGCCGGCTTCTCGACCGACGCGGTG
>JBPYEM010000252.1:0-3196 GCA_051985205.1 Candidatus Limnocylindrales bacterium
GGGGCGAGCAGCGCGAGGATCTGGTCCGTCTTCAGGTCGGCCACGACATGTGCATTCTCGTCCGGCGAGGGTCGGCGTGGACGGACCCGATCGCCCCGCCGAACGATCGGCCTGGCGTGGTGCAGGCCTGCATGGACCCTCCGCCGGGCTCGGGAGAGCCGCTGCTAGACTCGCCCCGCCGCTCGCCCCGCGGCCTGCCCCGACGACCCGGAGGACGTGATGACCGACGACCGCGAGCGCTGGGCGCTCATCCTCGGCGCCTCGAGCGGGATGGGCGAAGCGACCTCGCTCGCCCTCGCTGCCGCCGGCTATCGGATCGTCGGCGTGCACCTCGATTTCCGCGCCGGCCTCACCCACGTCGAGGAGGTCAAGGCCGGCATCGCGGCAGCGGGCAGCGAGGCGCTGTTCATCAACATGAACGCCGCCGACGACGAGAAGCGGGCCGCGGCGATCGAGACGATCCGGGCGCGGTTCGAGGAGAGCCGGAAGGCCGGCCGTCACCCGTACATCCGCGTCGTCATGCATTCGCTCGCCTTCGGCTCCCTCGTCCCATTCCTGACGAAGGACCCGAAAGAGGGTGTCGACCGGAAGAAGATGGAGATGACCCAGGACGTGATGGCGAACAGCCTCGTGTACTGGGTCCAGGACGTCTGGCGGGCGGGTTTCCTCGAGGCGGGATCGAAGATCTACGCGATGACCTCGGAGGGCACCAGCCGGGTCGTGCCGTCGTACGGCGTCGTGTCGGGCGCGAAGGCGGCCCTGGAGTCGCACGTCCGCCAGCTGGCGATGGAGTTCGCCCGGACGGGCGGCGGCATCGCGGTGAACTCCATCCGGGCGGGCGTCACCGACACTCCCGCCCTGCGAAAGATCCCGGAAAACCAGCGGATGATCGACGTGACGCTCGCGCGCAACCCGCACGGCCGGATGACGACGCCCCAGGACGTTGCCGACGCGATCGTGACCCTGAGCGCCACGGACTCCGACTGGATCAGCGGCAACATCATCTCCGTCGACGGCGGCGAGTTCGTCACCGGTTGAGGGCGGCCGAATGCCCGGCCGGGTGATCGTCGTCGGCTCGGTCAACGTCGACCTCGTCGCCTCGGTCGACCGGCTGCCGGCACCCGGCGAGACGGTGACCGGCGGAACGTTCGCTCGGCATCCGGGCGGGAAGGGCGGCAACCAGGCGACGGCGGCGGCGAGGCTCGGCGCGCCGGTCCTGTTCGTTGGCGCCGTCGGCAACGATCCGCTTGCTGCCGAGGCACGCGCGTCGCTCGCGGCGGAGGGGATCGACGTCGGCGGCCTGACGGCGGCCGATGCGCCAACCGGCGTCGCCCTGATCCTCGTGGATGCCGCAGGCGAGAACCTGATCGCCGTCGCGTCGGGTGCCAACGCGACGGTGACTCCGGAAGCGGTGGCGGATCGCCTCGCCCGCGACGCGCCGGTGCCCGGCGACGTCGTGGTCGCCTGCAACGAGATCCCGTCCGACGCGGTGCTGGTCGCGCTGCAGGCGGGCCGAAGCCGCGGTGCGACGACCGTTCTCAACCCGGCGCCCGCGGCCGGGCTGCAGCGCGAGCACCTCGACGTGACGGACGTCCTGGTTCCGAACCGGGGCGAGCTCGCCAGCCTGACGGCGACCGGGGACTCCGCGAGCCGCAGTGCCGCCGACGATGACGCCGTCGTCGAGATGGCGCGATCCCTGCTCGGGTCGGCCGGGGCCGATTCGCGCGTCGGCGTCGGCGCCGCCGTGATCGTGACGCTTGGGTCCCGCGGCGCGGTCGTCGTCCGCGGCGATCGGGAACCGTTCTGGATCGATTCGCCGCCGGTGACCGCCGTCGACACGGTCGGCGCCGGCGACACGTTCGTAGGTGCCCTCGCTGCCGCCCTCGCGGAGGGTCGGACGCTGGACGACGCCGCTCGCCGGGCGGTCGTCGCCGCGAGCCTGTCCACGACGAAGCGCGGTGCGCGCGGCGGGATGCCCGCCGCGCCGGACCTCGAGGCCGCGATCCGGAGCCTCTGAACCCGCCGCGACCGGGAAAGCGGCGCTGAACGTACGGCCGGTCGCGGGACCATCGGTTGGGCCTCATCGGCTCCCCACCAGACCACACTCGCCGGGAGGGGCAGCGGCCCGCTGTCCGTCGCGTCGGGCAGCCCAGGAGGCTCGATCAGATGACCGTCAATGCGGCCAGGCAGCCGCGCCGTCGCACCATCAAACCGGCCGGGGAGCCGGCCGTGATCGCGCCCATCGACTCCATGGCGATCGGCGAGATCAACCAGACGGTCTTCGATTGCCCGAACTGCTCCCGGCCGCTCGCGATCGGGACGCGCCGCTGCCCGGCTTGCCGGACGCGCCTCGCCCTCGGCGTGCCGCTTTCCAAGGCCACCATCTTCGCGACCGGCGGGCTCGCCGTCGGCGTGCTCCTCGGTTCGGTGGCTGGCTTCGTCGTCGCGGCAACGCAGGTCATCCCGGCGCCCCTCCCCGTCGCGGTCTTGCCGAGCGCCGCCCCGATCACCGCTCCGTCGGCCGCGCCGGTCACGCTGCCGAGCGCCGTGCCGGTGGCCACGGCACCCGCGCCGAGCGCGGCGACGGACACGAGCATGCCGCCGATCGTCCGCTCCGCACTGGTCCAGGCGATCACCGTGAACCAGCGGCTGAGCGCGGCGAGCGAGGCGCTGCGGGCGTCCCTGTCGTCGCCCTCGTCGTTCGATGCGTCCGAGGTCGCCCAGCTCCTTCGGTCGGTTTCCGCGGACTCCGTCTACGGGATGGAGATCGTCGACCGCGTCTCGGGCTGGCCGGCCTCCGCCACCCTCGGCGACGACCTTGCGGGCGCGTACGGCTCGATCCACGACTCCGCCACGGAGACGCTCGTCTACTCCGTCCGCGACACGAGCGCCTATCGCGATGGTGCGCGGGCCATGGTCAGGCTGCTGTCCGGTCTCGGGGCGGTCGACAGCCAAGCCCGGGACCTCGCCGTTGCCCAGGGCGCCGAGCTGCCGGATCCCTCGGCGCTTCCGTAGGCAAGGAGCCGGCCGGAAGATCGCTCCGGCGACTCGGGCCTGACGGCAGCGACCGCCGACAACGCCGCTTTCGCGGAGACCCTCAGGGGGCGCCGGGCGGTGGCGCACCTGCCGCCGATGCGCTCGGCCCCACGGTCGTGGGGGCGTAGCCGGTGAGCTCCACGTAGGCCTGCCCGCCCAG
>JBPYEM010000253.1:0-2141 GCA_051985205.1 Candidatus Limnocylindrales bacterium
CGGCCCGCCGACGCAGCCCGGGTCGTGGTTCCAATCGGGCCTGATCGACCAGATCTTCAAGACAGCCGCCGGGTACCCCTTCGCGAGCGTCAACGCCTACAACCCGTGGGCGCTCGTGTCCCTCAACGGCAACGGGGTGGCGGCAAACGGAACGTGGGCCTGCGACACGATCGTCCGAACGCCGACGATCAGCGGGATCACCTGCCTCAGCCAGGTCACGATCGGCCCGATTCCGGCCGTCTACGTGGGAGCCGCGCTCCTGATCGCTGCCTTCGTGCTGGTCTGTCTCGCGGTCGCCGCCCGGCCGACGCCGCGGACGATGCTCGTCGGCCTGACGATCCTCGCGATCGCGTTCTTCGTCCTCCCGACGCGGGTCCACGAGCGGTACCTGTATCCCTTCGTGGCGCTCGCGGCGATCCTGGCCGCGGTCTCGATCCGATGGCGTCTCGCCTACGTCGTCCTGTCCGTCACGACGTTCCTGAACATGTACGTCGTCCTGACGACCCTCTACCCGTCGAACCGGGTCCCGGACTGGCTGGGGATCGGTCCGGGGATCCGCGGCGCGCCGGGCGTGACGATCGTCGCGGTCGCGGTTGGCCTCGCGGCGATCTGGGCGTTCCTCCAGCTCCGGGCCCGGGCGCGACGGACCCTGGACGACGAGATCGCGGCCAGCGCGGCGGGCGACGCCGACGATTGGATCGACGACGACGAGGCCTGGGACGACGAAGCCGTCGCCATCGCGGGCGGACGCCCATTGCCGGGCGCGTCCCTCCCCGCTCGCTCCGGCGCGCTCGCGGCGGGATCGATGGCCGCCGGGGGGTTCGCCTCGGCACCGGCAGTGGGATCCGGAATCCCGGGCGCGGCTGGCGAAGGGCGGGACCGCCCGTTCGCCCTCGGGGCGGCCGGTGCTGCCGGCGTCACGGCCGCCGGCGCGTCATCGGTGGTGATGCCGACGTGGTCCGAGGCCCCGTCATTCGGCGAGCTCGGGCCGATCGGCTGGTTCCGGGCGAAGCTCGACGAACGGCCGGTCCGCGCCGATCGGTCACGCGCCCTGCACGACGAGCGCCCGGGCCGGTTCGACCGGCTCGACGTCTGGATCCTCGTGGTCGTGGTCGCGGCGAGCCTGGGCCTTCGGATGTTCCGGTTGTCCGACCCGTACCAGATGCACTTCGACGAGGTCTACCACGCCCGGACCGCAACGGAGTTCCTGCAGGACTGGCGGTACGGGATCAGCCACGACATCTACGAGTGGACCCATCCTCACCTCGCGAAATACGCGATGGCCCTCGGGCTGATCGCCTGGGGCGACGACCGTGTCAATGCCACGAGCTCGCTCAGTGTGCCGGTCGAGGACGCGGCGATCGAACGCCGGACGGCCGACCCGGCGCTCGCCGGCGACCGCGGCGGCGATCGAGTCGACATCGCCACCGGGACTGAGCTCCGCTCGCTCGACCTGTCGACGCGGAAGCTGATCGCCACGATCCCGATCGCCGGCGCGAGCGCGGTCGCGGTGGACCCCACCGGCTTCCGGCTCTTCGTTGGCTCGACCGATGGCTCCATCTCGACCGTCGACACCAACGTTCTCGACCAGCTCCGGAACGGGGATGCCGCGGCTCCGCCGGAGGCGGTGGCGTTCGGACACGTCGATGGGTCGATCCGGCGGCTGCTCGTGACATCCGATGGCGGCGGTCTTTTGGCCCAGACGACGGACGACCGGATCGTGACGCTCGACCCGGGGACGGCCGAGGTCCGCGGCACGGTCCAGCTGAAGGTCTCCGGCCAGATGGCGGAGGCCGGCTCGTCCTCCGTGCTGATCGGAACGGCCGGTGCCGTGGCGAACCCGTCTGCCGCCGCCGGGCGGCTCGCCCAGATCTTCGGCGGCAAGCCGACGACGTACCTGGAGCGACTCGGGTCCGCCGCGGATCGCACGGTGATCGCGGCGATCGCGAACCCGAGTCAGCGCACGGCGGCCCAGTCGGCGATCGATGCCGGAGCCCTCGCGGGGCTGACGATCGACTCGGCGCCCCAGGTCGCGGTCGCCGACGCCCGCGGCGTGCAGCTGATCGATCCTGGCACCGGGGCACTCACGCGAACGGTCGACGTCGGAGCGGCGGCGCACGGCCTCGCGCTGTCGCCGTTCG
>JBPYEM010000254.1:0-4016 GCA_051985205.1 Candidatus Limnocylindrales bacterium
GTCGCGTTCTCCGCCTGGCCGTCGAGCCGCGCGTCCGCGTCGTGGCGCATCTGGTCCGTGATCTGGGATACGAGCGCCGCGGCCGCGACGAGCGCGAGGACGACGACCGCGAGGACGACGAGGGATGCCCGGGCGCCGAATGGCGACCGGATGCGTTCGAGGATTCGGTTGCGCGAGCTGTCTGGGGTCAAGAAGCCTCGTGGCCGGACGGGCCGTGCGGGACCGCGCGGACCATCGTCGGCTCCGTCGTGGCCCGGGAACACCTCGCGATGGTCCTGTCCGACCCCGGACGTTCGACGGCGGGTCGCGGCGGCGACCCGAACGCGAGGCACGCGAAGCGTCGTGACGCGTCGCCGGATTCGCCTTCCACGCGACCGCCGGGCGGAGGATGATGCACGCCGACACCTGGCTGACGGAGGAGGGCGCGGTGACGATCCAGACGACCGTGCGGCGGCTCGCGTTCGGGGTCGCGGCCCTGTTCTTCGTGGCGACGCTGTTCCAGCTCGCCGACCGCCTGAACCTCGTCGTCCGGCCGCCGGACCTCTCCGGAGCCACCAACCTCGTTCAGCGGGTCGAAGCCCAGATTCCGTACCGGAGCGCGATCTGGCCGATCTTCTTCGCGACGAACGTCCTCTTCGGAGTCGGCTTCTTCGTCCTGGCCGGGCTCGGCGTTGCGCTCGCCGCGCGCCGGCCGAGCGGTGACACGGCCCGCCTGCTGCTGGTCTGGGTGATCGGCGTCGCCGGGCTGCTCGGCGTGGTCGCCTTCCTGGTCCGGGTCGGCGCGGTCCAGGCGGAGATCGACATCCCGTATTGCGACTGCGGCTTCAAGGACCAGGAGATCGTCAGCCAGGTCTGGGCCGAGATGGTCGTCGACGGCGCGGTCCTCTGGCTGATCAACGGCGCCTCGCTGCTGGCGGCGATCGGAGCCGTCCTGGCCGGGCGAACCTTCTCCGGTCGAGAGATGCCGGCAGCCTGGGCGCTGCTGGGCTACCTGACCGCGATCCTGATCGCGCTCGCCGTCGCCCTGAGCCTGATCGGGCAGGGCGACGCGTCCGACTGGCTCACCATCGGGCTGACCGGCCTCGTGATCCCGGCGTGGGCACTGTGGATGGCGCTGCGGTTCGATGCCGGCGACGCCGGCACCCGAGGTCCGGCCGAAGCGACGAGCTGAGGGGCTCACCGGCCCGGCCGCCGATCGTCGGGGCGGCGAATCGGCCGCTGGCGGGCCTCTTGAGGCGCCGCTGCATCCGGAGGACCGGGTCCGCCCGGTACTTCCGTACCGACCGCTCCTGCCGAGTGGTGGATGGTGCGCGCCCGAACCGGGCGATGTACTGGCCGCGACTTCCCCCATGCGTCCCACGCCCGTCAACCCTGGGGTAGCACTGGAGAACCATCCTTCATGAAGCGCATCCTCGTCGCGATCGTTCTGAGCCTGCTCACGTTCGCGACCGCCTACGGCCTCGCGGCGAGCCTGAACCTGACGACGGATAGCCTCGGCGCGGCCCAGACGACCGTCGCCGCGTGCCAGGCCGCGGCGATGAACGCGACCTACACGACGAGCTACTCGTCGAGCACGCCCGGCTACACGGTCGGCACGGTGACCGTCACCGGTCTCGCGGCGACGTGCTACTCGAAGGCGTACAAGATCACGCTCTCCGGGGCCGCGAACGCCTCGCTCGGTGAGGCGACCGGGACGACGCCGTCCTCCGGCACCAGCTTCGCCGCGACGTTCTCACCCGCGATCAACGCGGTCTCGGTCACGGGGATCAGCGTCGTCATCACGGGCTAGGTTGAGCTCCGCGCCCGCCGGCATCGTCGGCGGGCGCGGTTCCATTCCGGCCATGCGATTCCTCAAGGGCGCCGCGGCGATCATCGCCGGCTGGGCGGCCGCACTCCTGGTGGGAGCGGCCGCCGGCCTGACATTGACCGCGGCAACGCTGGGAGCCGCCTCCCTGTCGATCCCGCGCTGCACGAACGCGGCGCTCTCGGTCCTGCCGAACCTCTCGACATCGACCGTCGCCAGCGTGACGGTCGGAACGCTGCCGGCGGCCTGCGCCACGGCCACGCTCCAGGTCGCCGTGGACAACGGGACGACGTCATCCACGGGCTCGGCGACGGCCCCGGCGGGTGGTGGCAGCGTCACGGTCACGCTCGCGGTCCCGGTGGCCCTGACGACGAGCGTCCGCACGGATCTCGTCCTGGTCGGCCCGTGAGGCGAGCCGCGCTCCTGCTCCTCACCGCGGCGGTCGCGTCGGCCCTGTCGGTCGCCGTCGCTCATGCCGCGGCACTCAACGTCGCGTCGCAGGCGCTCACGCCGTACCGCACGTGCACGCTCCTCGCGACCCCGTCGACGACGACGTCCGTGATCGACGCGTCCGTCCGGCAGGCAACCGCGACCACGAACGTCGGGACGGCGACGACGAACAACGTCGCCTCGGCGAGCGGGGCGAACCGCCGGCTGTACGTGAAGTTCGACCTCACGGCGTGCAGCCCGGGGATCCCGTCGACGGCGACGATCCGGACCGCGACGCTGCGCAACTACTTCAGCGCCATCCCGACTGTCTGCCGAACGGTCGACATCTTCCGCGCCACCGCGACGTGGGCCGAGGGGACGATCACGTGGAACAACCAGCCCTTCGGGACGACGATCAACAACCCCGCCGTCGGGACGGCGACCGATACGTTCGCGGTCGGTTCGGCCGCCGGCTGCGAGAACGCGACGACCGGCTACGCGACCGGCGCGGTCGTGACGACGGACGTGGCCGCGTTCGTCGCGGCGACGGCGACGAACTACGGCTGGATGCTCCGCGATGACACGGAGGGGGCCGCCACCGCGGCGACCTCGACGCTTTCCGCGAAGGAGCTTGCGACCGCGGCGCAGGCTCCGGAGCTCGTCGTGACCTACGTGGTCGTTCCGTGAGACGCGGCCGGCGCGTCCTCTCGCTCGCGATGACGCTGGCGTTCGTCGCGATCTGGTTCGTCTGCCTGCGGCCGTCGGCACTCGGCGGCTGGGTGACATACGTCGTCGTCCGCGGGGATTCCATGCTGCCGACTTACGAGACGGGCGATCTCGTGGTCCTGACGCCGGAGGCGACGTACCACGTCGGCGACGTCGTGGGCTATCGGGTCCCGGCCGGAGAGCTTGGCGCCGGCCTGCTCGTCGTCCATCGCATCGTCGACGTCGCGGGCGATCGATTCGTCCTCCGCGGCGACAACAACCCGGCACCGGACCCATGGCAGCCGACCGCAGGTGACGTCGCGGGATCCGTCTTCGTGGCCGCACCGGGCCTCGGCCGGACACTCGCGTGGATCCGGCAGCCGGCGGTCATCGCGGCGGCGGCCGCGGCGCTCGTGGTCTGGATCGTGGCGCTCCGACCGGCGGCGCGTCCGCCACTGGCCGATAACGTCGAACATCGGATTCGCCGGCCCGGCTGGCAGCCACGCGGGGTGGCCGGCTCCCGTTCGGTATGATCCGCCGGTCCGCCCGTAGCTCAGTGGATCAGAGCGACTGACTTCGGATCAGTAGGTCGGGGGTTCGAATCCCTCCGGGCGGGCCACGATTCCCGAGCACGAACGACGCTCTCGGATGAGTCTCAGGCGGGTCGGCGGATTCCTTCGCTGATCCCACCGAGGACGCCAAATCGCGGGCGTCGGGCGTACGATGCCGAGTAGGTCGTCCGAGTCCGAACCGGTTCCTTGGCGTGCGATAGTCTCGAGATGAGGATGGACGAAGAGGTCGAAACACCGTCGCTCTCAACGGAAGAAGCACTCGGCCGATGGCGGGAGGCCGAACGTGTTGCGGCGGTCGCGCGCCGAGGTCGCATCGCGGCCGAGGCCGCGGCTCTCGCGGCCGAGGAGGCAGTGTCGGCGGCAGCTGATACGGCCTCCGCAGCGAAGGCCGCCCTCGAGGCCGCGACCGCCGCTGATCGGTCCGCGACGAAGACCGCGAACGCTGCACGGATCGCAGCCGAGGCCTCGATCGCCGACTCTGCCGATGCGGCCTCGGAATCAGCGAT
>JBPYEM010000255.1:0-2012 GCA_051985205.1 Candidatus Limnocylindrales bacterium
CGTCGACGAGCTCGATGTGGGGAGGCGGCGCCTGGTCCCCCGACGGAACCCGCATCGCCCATGCCGACGGCGCGGAGACAGACCCCTTCCTCGTCGTCAGCGACGCGTCGCTCAAGGAGCTCTTCCGGATCCACCTGCCACTCGGCCCAGAACCGATCTTCTCGTGGCAGCCCGATGGTCGTCGCCTGGCCTTCGACACGTGGACCGACGCGACGGCACAGGTGTGGGTGGTCGACGTCGAGCCTGGTGCGGCGCCCGTGGCGATCACGGACGCGACTGTGAGGTCGATCGCGCCTAGCTGGTCGCCGGACGGAAGCTGGATCGCGTTCCGCGGCGGCGGTCCCGGGATCGACGAGGAGGCCTTGTACGTCGTCCACCCCGACGCGACGGGACTTCGCCGACTGTCCAACCACGGCCGGGCGGTCAACCCCTACTGCGGCTTCCCGTGGACGCCGGACGCGAGGTCCGTTGCGTTCGAGACGGGCTACAACGGGGTCTGGCTCGTGAATGTCGACGGGACGAACGAGCACGTCATGGTTGGCGGCGCCGACCAGGCGTACTGCCCGTCCTTATCCCCGGATGGCACGAAGTTGTCGGTGGTGGACGACAACGGACGCGGCAAGGACCTGGCGATCTTCCGACTGGACGGCTCGAACCGCGTCGTCCCACAGGCCCCGCTCTACGACGGCGGCGTGGCGCTCTGGGCGCCCGACGGCGGGGCCCTCGTGATCAACAGCACGGATCAGTTCGGTCACGAGGCGCCGTTCGCGATCGTCGATCCTGACGGCGCACGGCCGGCGACCCTCCGTCCACACGAACCGGGCGTCCGACTCATCGACTGGCAGCGCCTCGCGCCGTAGGCGCCGGACGCGGGCGGCCCGTGGCCCGTTGTTGGCTAGGCGGGTGTCCCGGCGGGTCGGCCCGCCATCCGGCCACCGCTGCCCGCAAGGCGGCGGAGCCGCCAGCCGAGCGAGAGTGCCGCGAGGCCGCCGAGGAACGCCCAGACGGCCATCAGGGTCACGGTGAGGATCGCCCCGACGATCGGCATCACGAGGATGACGATGCCGGCGATCGTCCGCAGCACGCCGATCAGGGCCAGGATCCACTCGCCGGTCACTTCCTTGCGGATCCGCCAGGCGGCGTAGATCTCCATCACGCCCTGGAGCACGAGCCACCAACCGAGGAGCAGGATCAACCCCAGGATCGTGATCCCGGGGATCAAGGCCGCCAGGACGCCCGCGACGATCCCCAGGACGCCGATCACCGCGAAGGGCCACGAGCGTCCGCGATGCTCCGCGACCCGCCAGCCCTGGACGATGTGGCTGATCCCGCTGACGATCGCCCACGCCGCGAAGACGAACGCGAGCGTCGTAAGCGCGATCGCCGGGAAGACGAGGACGAGGATCGCGAAGGCGATCCCGAGAATGCCCTGCAGGACGAGAACCCACCATTGGCGGGCGGCGACATCGAGCACGGTTCGGCCTCCGAGCGACGACGCCGGCGAGGTCATCGCCCCGGGCGGCGCCGTCCCGATGATACGAGCGCCGCCCTCACACCCAGCCGGCACCAGGGCCGGCCGGCGTTCAGCCGGGCCGCGATGGGTCGTCGAGGGGCATCCCCGTGCCGTGCCGGTAATACGGCGTCGTCTGGGGCGGCAGCGGGGTGTTCCCGGCGATGAGGTCCGCCGCCTTCTCCGCCAGCATCATCACCGGGGCGTAGATGTTGCCGTTGGTGACATAGGGCATGACGCTCGCGTCGACCGCCCGCAGCGCGTCGACCCCGTGGACCCGCATCGTCAGCGGATCCGTCACGGAGTCCTGGTCCGTCCCCATCCGCGCCGTGCACGACGGATGGAGCGCCGTCTCAGCGTCCTTTGCGACCCAGGCGAGGATCTCGTGCTCGCTCTCGACGGTGGGCCCCGGGGAGATCTCGCCGGTCGAGTACCGATCGAAGGCCGGCTGCGTGAGGATCGATCGGGCGACCCGGATCGCCTCGACCCACTCCCGCCGGTC
>JBPYEM010000256.1:0-3376 GCA_051985205.1 Candidatus Limnocylindrales bacterium
TCCGAGAAGGTCAGCCGCTCCATCGAGAGCTTCCTCTCCGGTGGCGACGTCGCCGCGGACGCACCCGCGGCAACGGGTTCGGCCGGCCAGGAGTCCGATGCTGACGTGCCGCCGACGACGGTCGCGCTGGTGGCGATCACGGACGCGATCCCCGCGGCGGGGAGCAGCAATGGCCACAGCCCGCCGCCCGCGGACGACGCGACCGCCAGCAGCGACGACGGAGCGACGCGGATGGGAACCGACGCGGCGCTCGCAGCCGTGGAGCGCTCGCTGCGGTCCGCCGCTCGCGGCACGGATCACGTGGACGCCCAGGAGCCGGGCCGCTTCCGGGTCGTGCTCGCCGCCGCCGGTGAGCTGGCGGCGAGGGCCTACCTCCGTCGCGTCCGGACGAGCGTCGAACCGATCCTCGAGGAGCTCGACCCGCCTCGGCGACTCGCCGTCGGGACCGCGACCGTGCTCGGCGACCCGGTGGACCGAGCGGACGTGGTCGCCGAGCGCCGGCTCGCCGCCGCGATCGAAGCGGACGGCCGCGAGCACCGTGCCCGGGACGAGCAGCCGGACGAGAAGCCCCGCGCGTCCGGCGACTAGAGGCGACTAGAGCGGAACCGCCTCGCCATCGAGCGGAGCGGCGTCGTCGGCGGCCCGGCGGCGGAGGAGCCACGTCCGGATGACGACCGCGAGGAACATCACGAGCGAACCGACGCCGACGACGGCCGCGATCACCTGCTCCGCGCGGAGCGGGCCCGCGACGACGGGATCCCGCCACGTCGCGGCGACCGCGACCCGGATGCCGCACCACGCCGCGAGGGCGAGGAAGAACGCGCGCCCATCCGGATGGCGGAGGAAGGGCGCCAACAGCACGACGAGCAGCACGACGAGCACGACGATCGTCGCGACGCCCTCGAGCGCCTGCGACGGGACGGACGGGAGCGCCGGCCCGAGCGAGCCCCACGGCCCGGGACCGAGGTACGCCGTCGCTGGCTCGCCGCCGGTCGGCTGACCCTGTCCGGACCCGCCGAGGACCATCGCGAGCTTCCCGAAGCCGGCGACGACGAGGAGCGGCACGACGCCGGCCCGCAGCCAGCGGCCGGGCTGGCCGTCGATCAGGCCGCCGACGATCGTCCCGGTGATCGCCCCGCCCACGACGCCCAGCGTCAGCTCGAGGCTACCCACGGCCGGGTCGATGATCCTCGCCGGGCTCTCCGCGAAGAAGGCGGGATGCAGGAGGACGTAGCCGAGTCGTGCCCCGACGACGGCGCCGGGGACGATGCCCAGGACGACGAACAGCAGGTCGTCCACGCGCATCCCGGCGGACCGGACGGCAAGGCCGGCAATCAGGAGCGCGGCCAAGATCGCCAGGGCGATCCCGACCGTCTCCCAGCGGACGACCACGTCACCCAGGCGAACATCGGGGTCGAAGTCGAACGCGATCACGGCGGTCGGCACGATGCCGGCAGTGTACCGGCGCGATCCGGCCCGACGGCGCGCTCGGGCGACGACGGCCGGTGCCGAATCGTTCGCCCGGACCCTGTCGGCTGGCCGACACTTCGCGTGTCGTCGTCGCGCTCACCCGGCCGTCGCGCGCGCGACCACGATCGCCACGGTCGATCGCGTCCCTGGGGGGAACGCGATCGGAGGGACGGACGAGGGGCTTGCCCGTCCCGGGGGTGAAAGTCGGTCGCCAGACCCACGGGGGGACCGGGCGACCGGATGGCGGCAGCGCCCGGCCTCTGGGGAAACTACGGGCCGGGCGCTGCTCGTTCATCGGGGAGGGAGCGGATGCCGAGCACGCCGTCGCTGACGATCCGTCTGCTCGGTCGCCTCGAAGTTGTCGCCGACGGCCGGCCCGTTCGGATCGGTGGCAGACACGCCCAGGCGCTCGTCGGCCTCCTCGCCCTCCGGCCTCGGCTGCGCCTCCGGGACACCCTGGCGGCGGAGCTTTGGCCCGACGGCGACGGCCCGTGCGCAGGTGCCCTGCGGCAGGCCCTCTGGCTCGTGCGTTCGAGCTTCGTCGCAGCCGGGCTGACGGCAGACGAGTGGCTCGAGACGGACCAGGACACGCTCGGCCTGCGTCGCGAGATCCGGCTCGACTTGGACACGGAGCAGTTCGAACGGCTCGCGCTCGCCGGCGACGACGATCCGGAGCGCGCGGTGTCGCTCTACGCCGGCGATCTGCTGGAGGGACTCGGCCACGAGTGCTTCGCCGCGGATCGCGAGCGCCTGAGCGATCTCTACGAGGACCTCCTTGCCCGGGTCGCGGAGGAACGCCTCGCGGATGGCAACCTCGTCGGCGCGCGCCGGGCCGCCACGGAGCTCCTCACCCGCGATCCCCTTCGCGAAGAGGCGCACGCCGTCCTGATCGCGGTCTACGGCCAGTCCGGAACGCGATCCCAGGTCGTTCGCCAGTACCGCCGCCTCTGCACGATCCTGCGGCTCGAGCTCGCCGTGTCACCCCTGCCCGAGACGGACGCGGCCTACCGGACCGCGCTGGCCTGCGCAACGAGCCGGTCGTTTGCCCGGCTGGCCGATCAGGGCTTCGACCCGCGGGGATTCGCGCCCCTGCCGGTGCTCGTGTCGAGCGCCTGACTGCTCGCTGATCCAACCGGTCGCGTGACTGCCGTTCCTCCCGCCACGCGGCCGGGAATCGTCCGGCCCCGGCAACCGCCGGGGCCGGACACTGTCGCCAGACCTCTCAGCCGAGCTTCTCGACGAGCTCCTTGACGGCGGCCGCGGACTGGTCGAACGCGGCCTGCTCGTCGGCCGTCAGCTGGATCTCGAAGACCCGCTCGAGGCCGTTCCGCCCGAGGACCACGGGCACGCCGACGAACAGGTCGCGGGTCTTGAACTCACCGTTGAGCAGCACGGCGCAGGGCAGGACCCGCTTCCGGTCGCGCAGGATCGCGTCGACCATCTCGAAGGTTGAAGCCGCCGGCGCGTAGAACGCCGATCCCGTCTTCAGGAGCGCGACGACCTCGGCGCCGCCGTTGGCCGTCCGCTCCTCGAGGGCCCGCACCCGCTCCGCGCTCAGCAGCTCCGTGATCGGGACGCCCGCGACGGTCGAGTACCGGGACAGCGGCACCATCGTGTCGCCGTGCCCGCCCAGGACGAACGCGTGGGTGTCCTCGACGCTGACGCCCAGCTCCTCGGCGATGAACGTCCGGAAGCGCGCCGAATCGAGGACGCCGGCCATCCCGAGCACGCGCTCGCGCGGAAACCCGGACGCCTCCATCGCGACGTGGCACATCGCGTCGAGCGGGTTCGTGACGACGATCAGGATCGCGTCGGGCGACTGCTTCGCCGCGGCTTCGACCACGGACCGGACGATCCCGGCGTTCTTCGTCAGCAGGTCGTCCCGGCTCATCCCGGGCTGTCGGGC
>JBPYEM010000257.1:0-5024 GCA_051985205.1 Candidatus Limnocylindrales bacterium
TGCCGAACACCTCGTCACCCAGCTCGGCGAACTCGGCGTCGATCCGGGCGATCTCGTCGAGACCGATCCGGTGGATCTCATCGGGCCCGAGCTCGAGGGTCGTGTGGGCGCGGACGAGACGGGCGTAGGCTTCGTCGCCGCCCGGCACCGCCGCCAGACCGGGGCGGTCGTCGCCGCGGGCCTGAGGCGCCACCTCGTCCACGAGGAACGACCGGTAGCGGGCGAAGGCCGGCCGAACCTCGTCACGCACGGTGGATCGCAGCTCGTCCGCGGCGCGCTCCGCCTCCGTGGCGGACAGGACGCCGGGAAACGCGGTCGCCGGGTCGGCGAGTGGCCACTCCTCCGGCGGCCGGGCCAGCGTGTCGTCCAGCTCCGCGACGACACTGTCGATGAGCGCCCCCGGCGCGGCGACCCCGCGACGCAGCGCGTCGCGCGCGGAGGCGACGTGACGGTCGAGCCACGGCGCCATCTCGTGCCAGCGGCGAAGGAGCGCGGCCGCCTCCCCCGCGTCACGCACGGACTGGAACGATGGGATGTTCAGGAAGTCGACCTGCGGCCCGTCGAGCGGGTCGACCGACCAGGTCTCCGTGCCGGCTTCGGCGATGGCGAGATCTGCCGCGAGGAAATCGATGAGCGCCGCTCTCGTGACGCGGTCCGCGGGCGTCAACAAAGCCGGGTCGATCGCCGCGGTCCGTCGGAGCGAGGCATCGAGACGCTCCACCTCGGCCTCGAGCGCGCCTGGACCGTTGGGCCGAAGACGATCGTCGAACCGCCGGTCGCCGAGCGCCGTCGCCTCGACGGGATGGCCGGCCATCCGGCGCTCCCATGCCTCGTCGGCGAGCTCGCGGAGCCGGACCGCGTCGGCCTCGCGCGTCTCCGTCATCGGATGCAGGGCCCCGTCTCGACGGAGCTCGTCCGGCCCACCGCCGGCTCGATCGCACGGGCAACGGCCGTCGGAGTCAGCGCGTAACCCACCGCCTCGTCGGTCCGCGACTCGGCGAAGACGACGCCGCCGACGGAGCCATCCTGGAGGACGAGTGGGCCGCCGCTGTCGCCCTGGTCGACCGCGGCCCGGAGCTCCAGGATCATCCGGCTGACCCGCTGCTCGCCATAGATGTCGCGGCCCTCGGCCACGTAGGAACCGGCGACCGCCGCGGGCGAGACGGTCAGAGCGCCGCCGTGTGGATAGCCGATCGTCGCGCCGATCGCGCCGCGATCCGGGTCGGAGCTCGCGAACCGCATCGACGGCGTCCCGAGGTTCGGCGCCCAGAGGAGGGCGACGTCGAGCTCGGGGTCGTCGAACACCGGGATCGCGTCGTAGCGGCTGCCATCCGTCGCGGTGAGGCCGATGCCATCGGAGCCCGCGACGACATGGGCGTTCGTGACGACGTAGTGGGGCGCGATCGTGAAGCCGCTGCCGGACGAGAGGAACTGGCACGTCCGAGCGGTGACGCGGACGGTGCTGGGCTCGGCCGGTCGGGCGATCGCCTCCGCCGCGGGATCCGTCGGCTGGTCGACGGGCGGTGCCGGCAGCGGTTCGAGGCCAACGAACACCCGGGGCAGGCCGGTATCGTCGAGGAGCCGGCCCAGCTGGACCGCGATCTCCGTCGGTGCCGGGAGGACGGAATCGAGGCTGCGGACGATCAGCGACGTCTGGGCCTGGGTCGCAAGCGAGCGCAACGGGCCCGCGGCGAGGAGCCCGCCGATGAGCCAGATCACGAGCAACGCCTGGCCGCCGCCGACGAGGCCACCCAGGAGCCGGTCGACGGTCCGGAGCGGCGTCTCACGCAGCCGGTAGGCGGCGAGTCGCCCGAACGCGGAGCCGACCGCCTCCCCGACGCCGACGACGATCAGGATCGCGGCGAGGACGATGATGGCGCGCTGACCGGGGTCGACGCGATCGAGGAACGGCTCGACCCACGGCAGCATCGCGATTGCGAGCGCACCGCCGACGAACGCGCCGAGCAGCCCGCCGACCTGGGGCAGGGCGCCGGAGCTGATCCCGATGAGGATCGCGGCCGCGACGAGGATGACGATCAGGAGGTCGAAGAGGTTCACCTCGACCCAGTATCGCCGAGGCACGGCCGGGCCGGCCGTTGCCGGCCCTCGCGCGTCGATGGCGTTGCGCCGGCCGGGCTAGCCGATCGTCACCTGGATCGGCGGAAGCTCGCCGTCCGTGGCGGCGATCCGCCAGATCCCCGGTTCCAGGTCGCCCAGGTCGACGATCGTCGCCTTGAGCATCGCGATCTCCGGGCAGATGGCATCTGCCGCGTCGGCGCCCTCGAACACGGTCAGCGAGATCGTCGTACCGCGCTCCGCGATCCCGACCGAATCGAGGACCGAGCACGGGGCGACCCCGCCGTACCAGCTCACCTTCACGAGGAGGTGGCGGCCATCGACCGCGGCCTCGAGGCGGATCGGGGCGACAGGGTGCCGGTTGAGGCGGCCCGGCTTCGGCATCACGATCGTGGGCTGGCCGGCGCCCGGGTCGATGGGCGTCGGTCCGATCGGAAGGCCGATGCCGGTTCCGCTTCCGGGATCACCTGGGGCTCCGCCGCCGACGCTTCCCGGGTCGCTCGCGGCTGGTGGGTTGTCGCTTGGCGCCCCCGCCGCCGGTGGCGTTGCCGGCGGTCCCGCGGACGAGGATTTCGACGTGCCGCTTCCGCATGCGGTCAGGAGGACGGCCGCGAAGGCGGTGACGGCGAACGTGCCGACGCGTCGGTTGGTCCTCAGCATTGCCGGCCAGACGACCCGTCGTCCGAGGTGGTTCCCGGGCCGGCGCCGCGGGCGCGACCATCGCCTGGACGCGGGCGCGGCCGTGCGGGCGATCATGCGCAGGAAGCGGCTCAGCCGGCCCCTGCGAGCGTGTCGACCCGGGCCGGATGGCCGCGCTCCCAAGCCTCGATCTCCGGGACCTTGCCCAGCAGGTAGCCCATCTCGTCCGTCCCGGCGAGCAGCATCATCCGGGCGAACGGGTCGACCTCGAACGGAAGGTCCTCGTCGCCGGGCAGATGGACGACCTGGGCCTCGAGGTCGACGGTCAGCTCGACGTTCGGGTCCACCTCGACCAGCTCGAACAGGTGGCGGTGCTCGTCCGCCTCGACCGCAATGGGCAGCAGCCCGTTCTTGAGCGAGTTGTTGCGGAAGATGTCCGCAAACGAGGTCGACAGGATCGCCCGGATGCCCCAGGCGGTCAGCGCCCACGGCGCGTGTTCGCGGGACGACCCGGTCCCGAAGTTGTCCCCGACCAGCAGGATCCTCCGATCCAGCATCGCGACGCGGTCCATCACGAACAGCGGCTCCTTGAGCCCGCCGTCCTCGTCGTACCGCCAATCGTGGAACAGCGCGTCACGGAGGCCGTCCTTCGTCGTGACCTTCAGGTAGCGGGCGGGGACGATCTGGTCCGTGTCGACGTTCTCCGCCGGCAGCGGGATCACCTTGCTGGTGAACGTCCGGAAGGGTTCGGCCATCGTCAGCGGCCGCCGACGGCGGCCAGCGACTCGATGCCCGGCAGCGTCCGCGGATCCGTGACTTCGCCGCGGATCGCCGACGCCGCGGCGGTGAGCGGTGAGGCGAGGAACGTCCGGCCGCCCTTGCCCTGGCGACCCTCGAAGTTCCGGTTCGACGTGCTGATCGCGTACTGGCCTGGCGCCAGCTGGTCGCCGTTCATCGCGATGCACATGGAGCAGCCGGCCTCGCGCCATTCCGCACCGGCCGCCCGGAAGATCTCGTTGAGACCCTCACGCTCGGCCTCGCGCTTCACCTCGTCCGACCCGGGCACGATCATCATCCGGACGCCATCGGCGACCCGACGGTCCTTCAGGACCTCGGCCGCGAGCCGCAGGTCACTGATCCGGCCGTTGGTGCATGACCCGACGAAGACGACGTCCACCTTCTGGCCGAGGATCGGCTGACCGGGCTGGAGGTCCATGTACTCCAGCGCCCGTTCGAGGGCCCGCTTCGATGACGCGTCCGCCTGCTCGTCCGGCGACGGGACGCGGGAGGTGATCGGGATCCCCATCCCGGGATTCGTGCCGTAGGTGACCATCGGCTCGAGGGCGCCGGCGTCGATCGTGACCGAGCGGTCGTACGCGGCGCCGTCATCGCTCGGCAGCGATCGCCAGCGGGCGAGCGCGTCGTCCCACGCGGCTCCCTGCGGAGCGTGCGGCCGGCCCGCCACGTAGCCGAACGTCGTGTCGTCCGGCGCGATCAGACCGGCGCGAGCGCCGCCCTCGATCGACATGTTGCAGATCGTCATCCGCTGCTCCATCGTCAGGGCGCGGATCGCCGATCCCGTGTATTCGAACACGTGACCGGTCCCGCCACCGACGCCGATCCGGGCGATCAGGGCGAGGATGATGTCCTTGCTGCTCACCCCGGGCGCGAGACGGCCGTCGACCCGGACCTCGTACGTCTTCGGCTGGCGCTGGAGGAGCGTCTGGGTGGCGAGGACCATCTCGACCTCGCTGGTGCCGATCCCGAACGCCAGCGCGCCGAAGGCGCCATGGGTTGCGGTGTGCGAGTCGCCACAGACGATCGTCATACCGGGCTGGGTCAGGCCCAGCTGCGGACCGATCACGTGGACGATCCCCTGGTTCGGCGAGCCGAGCCCGTGGAGGGGAATGCCGAACTCGCGGCAGTTGTCCGTCAGCTGCTGGACCTGCGCGGCGGCCATCGGATCCGCGATCGGCAGGGACCGGGCGTGGGTCGGCGTCGAGTGATCCGCCGTCGCGACGGTTCGCTCCGGGTGACGCACCCGCAGCCCGCGCGCGCGAAGGCCACTGAACGCCTGGGGGGACGTGACCTCGTGGACGAGGTGAAGGTCGACCGCGAGGACGGCCGGCGCGCCCGCGTCCTGCGTGACGACATGGTCGTCCCAGATCTTCTCGACGATCGTGTGGGGGCGGGCTTCGCTCATCGGTGACGGCTGCTCGTGCGGGTGGCGGATGGGCACCAGAGGGTAGCAGGTGGTCCGGGACGGGTCGGTCGGGGCCGGATGCCGGCACGGATACTTCGGCCGTGTT
>JBPYEM010000258.1:0-7332 GCA_051985205.1 Candidatus Limnocylindrales bacterium
GTCGCTGACGTCGTCCCCGCCACCGACGACCATGTCGCGCGGATCCGCGAGCTCGTCGACCGGAGGTTCGGGCCCTGGCCCGCGGACCCGGCTGCCGACGGGCCTCGGATGGAGCTGGCGCGATGAAGCTCGGGCTGAGCCTCCCGCAGGGGTGTGACCGCGAGTACCTGGGTCTCGACCCGGCGACCGCCTGGCGACGGACCGTCGAGGTCGCCCGCCTCGGCGAGGATCTCGGCTTCGACTCGCTGTGGATCAACGACCACATGCAGGTCGATCCGCCACTCGAGGAAGCGATCATCTTCGAGCCCTTCGCGGAGCTGGCGGCGCTGGCGGTCGAGACCCGCCGGGCCCAGATCGGCCACCTCGTCCTCAGCGCCTCGTATCGCAACGCGGGCCTGACGGCGAAGGCCATCTCCACGATCGACGTGATCAGCGGCGGCCGGGCGATCCTCGGCATCGGTGCGGGCTGGAAGGAAGACGAGTGGCTCGCCTATGGCTATGGCTTCCCGCCCCCGCGGGAGCGGCTCGCCGTCCTGTCCGACCAGCTCGAGATCATCACCCGGATGCTCGGCCCCGGGCGGGCGACGTGGGACGGCACGCACGCCAGCGTCCACGACGCGATCCACGAGCCGAAGGGCCTCCAGCAACCACGGATCCCGATCCTGGTCGGCGGGAACGGACCGAAGGTGACCTGGCGGCTGGCGGCACGCTTCGCGGACGAGCTGAACCTCGACACGCTCACTCCCGCCCAGGTGGAGGCGGCCCTGCCCGTGATCGCCGAACGTTGTGCCGAGGTGGACCGAGCTCCGGACTCGCTCGCCGTCTCGGTCTTCATCTGGGGCCCCGCCGCCGACGTCGCGGCCGGGGCGGAGCGACGTCAACGCTTCCGAGACTACGAAGGCCTCGGCCTCGCGCGGATCATCGTCCAGGGGTTCGCGCTCGTGAAGGACCCGCACGTCCTCGACGACGTGGTGGAGGACGCACTCGCGGTCGGTCTGCTCGGCGAGGCCGTCAGCTCCGTCTGATCGGCGTCCGTCCGTCGAGGAGCCCCAGCGCTCGCAGATCCGCACGGAGCGTGCCCGCGTCCGTGAAGCGAATCGCCCGGATCCCGAGCGCTCCCGCCGCCTCGACATTGGGTGCGTGGTCGTCGATGAAGACGGTCTCCTCGGGCCGGAGGTCGTACCGCTCCAGCAGCACCTCGAAGATCCGGGCGTCGGGCTTGATCAGGCCCTCCTCGCCGGAGATCACGATCCCGTCGAACCAGCCGAGGAACGGGTAGCGGGGCCGCGCGATCGGGAAGGTCTCTGCGGACCAGTTGCTGAGGGCGTAGAGCCGGACGCCGGTCGGGCGCAGGTCGTCGAGAACGGCGACGGTAGGCTCGATCGGCCCGCCGAGCATCTCCGGCCAGCGTCGCCAGTACGCCTCGATCAGCTCGCGCTTCTCGGGATGGCGGGCCGTGAGCTCCTCCACCGCCTCGGACCATGGCCGGCCGGCATCCTGGGCGCGGTTCCAGTCCGGCGTCGTGACCGTCGTCAGGAAGTCCTCCATCGCGACCTCGTCGGCGAAGAGCGTCCGGTACAGATAGCGCGGATCCCAGTCGATGAGGACGCCGCCAAGATCGAAGACGACGGCAGTGATCGGCGCGGATCGGGTGGCCACGCCCACGAGGCTAGCGAATCAGGGGCGCCTCGGAGGCCGGTCGCCGGCCGATCCAGGCGGCGATGACGCTGGGGAGGACGAGCGCGATCTCCAGCCAGGCCGAGCCGAGCAGGACGCCGCCGAGGACGTCCGTCGGCCAATGCGCGCCCGCACCGATCCGGGCGATCCCGACCAACCCGGCAAGGACGGCGACGACGACCGTCGCCCCGATCCACGATCGTCGCGACCGGCCGAATGCGAGGGCGGCAACGAGGCCGCCGATGACCACCAGGCGGACGACGTGGCCGCTCGGGTAGCTCGCGATCGAGCCGAGCGCCTCGACCTCGTGGGCGGTCGGTGGGCGCGGCCGATCGACGACCGCCTTCAGGAGCTCCGTCGGGATCTCGCTGGCGACGCCGATGAGCACCGCACCGGCGTCGAGCCACCGCCGGCGGCCGGCGGAGAGGAGCAGCAGCGCGGCGGAGACGGCGGCGATGACGGGCAGGCTGCCGAGGGTCTCGCCGGCGCTCGCGAGCCATGCCGGGCACGTCGCCACGAGCACCGCCGAGAGACGCCCGTCGAACGCGGGCGGGGCCGCCCGAACGATCACGCCCATCACGAGGACCAGGACGAGCACGCCCCCGATCGCCAGCGCGTCGGGCAGATCCCAGGTCCCCTGCGCGATGCGGGGCGACGGCTCCGGCGGGTTCGGTCCGGGGGCCGTCGTTCGGTCGACATGCATGCGTCAACGGTCCCACACGGGGGCTGAATCCCGGCTGAATGGCTCAGGGGCGATTCAGGCCCGGCCCGTAGAGTGGTCCTCGACGGGGTCCACGTCAGCGATCCCCCGACGTGACGGAGCACGATCCTTGCGCATTCTCGTCGTCGAGGACGAGCCCGCGATCGCGGCGGGGATCCGCCTCGCACTGTCCGACGAGGGGCACGCGGTCGACACGGTCGGAACGGGACCGGACGCCGTCGAGTGGGCCGGTGAGGCGCCCTACGGACTCGTCATCCTGGACGTCATCCTGCCCGGGATGTCCGGTCTCGACGTCTGCCGGCAACTCCGCGAGGACGGCTTCGACCAGCCGATCCTGATGCTGACGGCCCTCACGGACGTCGACGATCGCGTTGCCGGTCTCGATGTCGGCGCGGACGACTATCTCGGCAAGCCCTTCGCGATCGCGGAGCTGAAGGCTCGCGTTCGTGCCCTTGGACGGCGGGCGTCGCCGACCGCCGAGCCCACCGTCCGAGTGGGCGACCTCGAGCTCGACCCGCGGACGCTGGCGGTAATGCGAGCCGGTCGCTCGATCCGGCTCACGACCCGGGAGTTCGCCTTCCTCGAGCTCCTGGCCCGCCACCCCGGCCAGGTCTTCACCCAGGATCACCTGGTCGCGACGCTCTGGCCGGCCGACGGCATCCCTGGCTCGAACATCGTCGAGGTCTACGTCCGGAGCCTTCGCCGGAAGATCGACGGCGGACGGCGGGACGGCCTCATCGAGACCGTCCGCGGCGCCGGCTACCGCCTGCGTCAGGACGGCGGCGAGGCGCGGCGATCCCCGCGGTACGGCCCGGCCGCCGACGGCCGCCACAGCGGCCACGGATGATCGTCCGCCGGGCGCGCATCCGCCTGACCCTGTTCTTCATCGCGACATTTGCGATCGTCCTCGGGATCTTCTCGGCGGTCTTCTACGGCGCGTTCGCCTTCGTCCTCCAGCCCGACTTCGACGTCGCGCCGGAGCTGAGCGGCACCCAGGCCGCCCAGGCGGCCTATGCGGCCGCGGTCGAGCGGGTCGGGCTGTCGCTCCTCGTGGCCGACGTCGTGGCGGTGGCTGTCGTCGCGCTGATCGCCTGGGCGCTGGCGCGGCGCACCCTCGAGCCGGTCCGCGATGCGCACCTTCGGCAGCAACGGTTCGTCGCCGACGCCTCGCACGAGACCCGGAACCCGCTGACGGCCATCAAGACGATGACCGGAACCGCCCTCGAGCGCGATCGTTCCGCCAAGGAGCTGCGGGAGGCGCTGGTCAGCGTCGACGAGTCGGTCGATCGCCTCATCCGGATCACCGGCGACCTGCTCCTCCTCGCTCGCTCGAACGATCCCCTGACGCCGACCGTTCGGGATCCGGCGGATCTGTCGGTCGTGGTCAGCGAGACGATCGAGGGGATGCGGGCCACGCCCGGAGTCGTCCGTGTCCGCACGACGCTGGAGCCGGACCTGCCCGTCGAAGTCGATCCCACCGAGATCGAGCGGATCACGAGGAACCTCATCGAGAACGCCCTCCGCCACGCCGGTCCGACGGCGTCGGTGACGGTCCGGACGGTGCCGTCCGACGGCAGCGTCGCCCTCGAGGTCGCCGATGATGGCGCCGGAATCGCGCCGGCCGACCTGCCGCGGATCTTCGAGCCGTTCTACCGGCCGGGCGAACGGACCCGGAGCCGCGACGGCGTGGGCCTCGGGCTGGCGATCGCGAGGGACCTCGCCCGGCGAAATCGAGGCGACCTGACCGTGGCCAGCACGCCGGGCGCCGGGACGACTTTCCGGCTGGTCCTCCCCCGGCGGGGCTGACGATCGGCGCGCCTCGGCAGGCGTCGGCGACCGACGGGCGTCGGCGACCGACGAGCGTCGGCCACGGCCCGGGCCCGTCTCAGCCCAGGCCCGGGATCGTCCCTGGCGGCACGACGTTGATGCCGTCCGGGGTGAACAGGCGGCCGGCCGTCCGACCGGGCCGGTCCGTGACCCCGTACTGCCACACGATCCGGTTCGTCTTCGGATCGATCACGATGACCCTCGCCCGGCCGTCGTCGTTCAGGACGATCGTGCCGTCAGGAAGCGGAACGGCCAGGCTGGGATGATCGAGCGCCGCGGACCCCGTTCGAGGCTCATACCGCCACAGGATGCGACCCGTCGGCGATAGGCGGAAGACAGCGCCGAGCTGCCAGTAGTCGGCAACCACGACGGACCCGTCCGAAGCAAGCTGGGCGTCCGACGGGTAGTGAGCCGGAGAGTGGATGTCGAAGATCACCTTGCCGGTCGCGCTCAGGCGGACGATCCGCGAGCCCGTGATCTCCGTGATCAGGAGGCCGCCGTCCGGGAGCGGGGTGTCGCCGTTCGGCTCCGAGAACGTGAACGGCGGATGGTGGGTGCAGACGCCAGTCCTCCCCCATTGGTGGACGACCTTCTTGTTGGGCGCGATCTCCTGGATCCGGCAGTTGCGGATGTCGGCGACGACGATGTTGCCGTTCGCGAGGGGATACGCGTCGTCCGGCGTGTGGAGCTGACCCGGGCCCGGCCCGGCCCGATCGTACGTGCCGTACTGCCAGATCAGCCGTCGCGTGGCGATATCGATGCGGTCGATGACCTGGTGCGCCTCGTCGTTGGCGACGATCGTCCGACCGTCCGGGGAGATGAACGCGTCGTCCGCCGAGAAGCGCTGGCCACGGGGCAGGCTTCCCGGACCCGGGAACGACCAGGCAATCCGGCCGCTGTCCGTGACGACCAGCAGCCGGCCGTTGCCGCGGTCCGCGATCAGCAGTCCGCCGGGGAAGCGCCTTCCGACGGCGACGACCGGTGGCGGAGAGGACGGTGGCGCGGAGGCCGGGGCACCGGTGCCGCTCGGCGTCGGGCCCGAACCCGCCGACGAGGGCGGGTCGAGAGTCGGCTGGAACGCGCTGCCCGGAGCGTCCGACCCATCGAGCAGCGCGAGGATCGACGCGCTGGCGGCGGGGCGTCCGGCGCCGCCGATCGCGCCGCCCAGCAGGACGCCCGCGACGACGACGACCACGGCGCCAGCGCCGACGAACGCCATCGACCGCTCATCCCACCGCCGAGACGCGGGGTGGGCGTGTGAGCGGCGTCGCATTCAGAACCCGATCAGGCTGCGGCCGGGCGCGACGACGCGTCGGATGGGGCCGGGCAGTCGGTCGAGCCACGGCCGATGGCGTGATCGCTCGACGAAGCGGTCGTGGGCGCGCCACTCCTCGGTGTCGTCGAGGGCGATGAGGTCGGTGGCCTGACCCGTCCGCGCCAGCCCGGCGCGAAGGAGCGCGTCGGCGACGTGCGGATTCCGCGGCAGGAGCGGCCCGTGGAGATAGGTCCCGATCCGGAGCCCGCCGCCCGCGCCGGGTCCGGTCTGATCCGGCATGACGAGCAGACCCTCCGTTCCGTCTGTGCCGTTGTTGCCGCTGCCGATCTCGATCCGCGCGAACGGCGTCGCGCCGGGATCCAGCTCCGTCCGGCCGGAGTGGTTTTCGAAGCCGACGACCGTCGTCCGGCCCTCCCCCGCCGTGCCGGCCAGCGCGGGCGACAGATGTGCCACCACCGGCCCGACGAGCCTACGCTCTCCGGCTTCGGTCCGGGCGGCGAAGATGCCGGGCCCGTGGACGGCTCGCCCGTCCGCTGTGCGGTAGGAGCGGGCAAGGCTCTGATAGCCGCCGCAGATCGCGAGGAGCGCCGCGCCGTCGGCGACGCGTCGGACGAGAACCTCGCCGAGGCGCCCAATGGCGTCTTCGACTGCGAACTGGTCACGGTCCTGACCGCCGCCGATCAGCAGGATGTCCGCCTCGGGGATCGTCGGGCTGCCGGCCACGACGCGTTCGACCGACGCCACGATGCCGCGCCGCTCCGCGCGGACGAGGAGCGCGCGGACGTTGCCCGAGTCGCCGTAGACGCTCAGGAGATCCGGAAAGAGCGAAACGATCCGGAGCGTCCGCGGCGGTTCGTCGTTCGGGCGAGCGCCGTTCGGGCGAGCGCCGTTCGGGCGAGCGTCGTTCGGGCGACCGTCCGTCACCGGGGCATCGCGGTCGCGAGCCCCCGTCGCTCCAGCACCTGGCGGATGCCCAGCAGGGTGGTGTACGTCCCGAGCACCATCAGCAGGCCGCCCGGCCGAATGCGCCGGAGCGACGACGCCAGCGCCTCCTCGATCGCCGGATCGACGACCGGTCGCTCCGCCAAGGTCCCCGGCCGCCGTTCCGCGTACTTGAACCGAACCGCGAGATCGTCGGCGCGATCACCGGTCAGGGTGAGCGGAGCCAGCGCGGCGAGATCCTCCAGGTGCGCATCCCAGATCCATGACACGTCGCGGCCATCCGCCGCCCGGTCGCCGAGCCCGATGAGGACCGCGTCGGGCCGCCGTTCGGCGACGGCCTCTACCGCCTGAGCGGCGCTCGCCGGGTTCTTCGTGAGCGTCAGCACGACGCGACGGCCGTCGACGTGGATCTCCTCCAGCCGGCCGAACGCCGGCGTCGCCCCGTCCAGCGCTTCGATGGCGGCCGCGAGCGGCACGCCGAGGGTCGTCGCCGCGAGGACCGCCGCCGAGGCGTCGTGCGCGCCCGCGGTCCCGGTCAGGCCGACGCGAGCGGCCGCGACCGGGTGGACGTCGACCTCTGCGGAGGCGCCGGAGGATTCGCCTCCTGGGGCGCCGACGAACTCGAGGCAGAGTCGCTCGCCGTCCATCCCGGCGAGCCGGACGCCGAGGTCCAGGGGCGCCCGGCGAAGTCCACACTCGGCGCACTGCCACGGGCCAAGGCTCGCCGACGCATCTCCGACCGCCGTCCGCGCGCCGCACGACGGGCAGGGCGCGCCGACGGACTCCGCCGACGACGGCGCCCTGACGTCGCTCCTCCGCGTGGCGGCGTCGCCGACCAGGCCGAACCGGCGGACCGGGAGCTCGGCGAGGCGGACGAGCGTTTCGCGAC
>JBPYEM010000259.1:0-5361 GCA_051985205.1 Candidatus Limnocylindrales bacterium
AGCTCGCGCGCGTAGCGATTCGCCTTCTCGACCTTGCCGATCAGGGAGCTGTGCATCGACGCATACCTCCGTCGCTCTGCCTGGGGCGTTCACGAGGCCGCCGTCCGGTCGTGCACCCGACCGGTGAAGCGGTCGTGCGACCACCATACACCGGGAGACGGGGCTGGTCACCCCCCAATCGGTCCGGAGATCCGGGCGATCGTCCGGGCGCGGTCCGGGGCGCCCGAGGGCGTCATCGATGGCCGATCCAGGCAGCCCGGAGGGCGGCCGTCAGGTCGCCCGACGAGCCCTCGAACGCCGTCGTCCAGATGCCCGTCCCGAGGAGTCCCTGGCGCTGGAACTCGTGCCATTTGGCCGTCAGGGAACGGGCGTCGTCGAAGTACAGCTGGACCCAGTGGAGGGGACAGCTGCGGCAGTCGCGAACGCGCCAGGCGGCGCGACGGACCTGCTCCGTGACGTCGTAGGACGTCGGCTGGGTCAGCGCGATCGCTCGGGCCCGCTGGAAGGTGACGTCGGCCCCGCCACCGGTCGTCCGGGCGTTCAACGCGCCGGTCGCGGTGGGCCACAGGTGCCCGTAGTACGGCACGCCGACGATGATCTGGTCGGGCCGGGCGACAGACCGGAGCAGCCGGATCGCATCCTCGACGGAGTACCGCGGGCCGCCCAGCGGCGCCGTCGCATGGGCAATCGTCGAGAACGTGCCGGCGAAGTGATAGCCCATCAGGTAGACCGCGTCCGCGCCGCCCGGTCGCAACGCGCCGCCGATGTCGTAGCTGTCGAAATGCCCGACGACGTCGAACGTGAGCTGGTAGCCCCGGCCGCGAGCATCCAGCTCCCGCCGGATCAGCCGGACGAGATCGGTGAAGTTCGCGCGTTGGCCGCGCGGGATCGGCTCGAAGTCGACGTTGACGCCGTCGACGCCACGCCGGACCACCTCCGCGGCGACCTCCCGCGCCAGGCGCGCTCGGGCCGCCGCGCTCCCGAGCAGCGTCGTGGACGCGGCCGTCTGCGCGGGCGTCCACGAGAATCGCGCGAGCGAGATCACGACCCGCGTTCCGGCGGCATGGGCGCGGGCGATCAGGTCGTCGACCGGCCGGGACGTCCATGTCCGCCACCGGCCGTCGCGCCCGATCCCGCCGGCGGCCGACGCCTCCAGGCTGAAGAACGCGATCGTCGATACGGCCGAAAGATCGAGCCGAGCCAGCGCGTCGTCGACCTGCGACGTGGTCACGAACGCCATCACCTCGCCCTTGAGCCCCTTCGCCGCGGATCCGAACCGGGCTGGATCACGGGGGCTCGCGGATGGCGTCGGCGATGCGGGCGAAGCCGACGCCGCATCGGTGAGCGGGCGCGCGGATGCCGCGGTCGCGCCCGGCTGGACGCCGACGGGCGTCGGCTCGCTCGGCACGGTCCCTCCGCCGGCCGGGGCGCCTGACGACTGCCGGCCGGCCGATGCCGGAGGACCAGCCTGATGGGCTTGTCCGTTCCGGCCGGCGCCGACGTCGCAGGCAACGAGGATGCACGCGAGGACGACGGCCATCCCGACGCGACCGATGTCGCGGGGACGGAGCGGGCGGCGGGGGCGGCGCGCCGATCCCCTCATCCGCTTCGACGCTAGGGCGCCGTCGTCCCCTCCCGGCCGAAGTCGTCCTGCAGTCGGACGACGTCGTCGAGCTCGGGCGTCGAGACCTCGACGAGCTCGACCCGCTCGACTGCCTCGAACCGGTGCTTCCGGCCCACCGGGACGTGGGCGCTCTCGCCCGGACCCATGTCCCGGGTGAGGACGGTGCCGGTGTCATCCTCGAGGTGGAGACGGAGGACCCCGCTGAGGACGAAGACCGCCTCCTCCTTGCGCTCGTGGTACTGGAACGAGAGCCGGCGGGCCGTGTCGATCGTGATCACCTTCCCGCAGATCCGGTCGCCGAGCGCCCAGATCAGCTCGTTTCCCCACGGCTTCTCGACCCGCCGAGGCACGGTCATCTCCATCTCGCTCACCTCCCCCGCACCAGCCCTTCGCCGGCAGCCAGCATCGCCTCGCGCAGGTCCGGCGAGGTCGCTTCGGTGTACACGCGGACGAGCGGCTCCGTCCCGCTGGCCCGGATCAGGAGCCAGGTTCCGTCATCCAGGAAGAACTTGAAGCCGTCCTTCGTCTCGAGCGGGACCGTTCGGGCGATCCCGTGGCCGTCCAGGCTGCCCGGCGGCTCCTCGCCGAGACCGACGAGGAGCCGTCGCTTGGTCTCCGGATAGGCGGCCCGGTCGACGTGGACGTCGATCCGCCGGTAGAACGACGGGCCGGCGACCTCGTGGAGGTGGGCCAGCGCCCTGGAGACCGGCCAGCGACCTGCGTCCTTCTCGGCGAGGAACAGCTCAAGGAGCATCAGATCCGTATAGATCCCGTCCCGCTCGGGCAGATGCATGCCGAAGCCGAACCCGCCCGACTCCTCGCCGCCGAGCATCGCCCCGCTACGGATCATCTCCGGGCCGATGTACTTGAACCCGACCGGCGTCTCATGGACCTCGATTCCATAGCGCTTGCCGAGCCGGCCCGCCATCGAGGTGTTGTTGACGCTGACGACGACCGGCTCGCGGAGACCGCGGTGCTCTGCGAGGTGGTACATCAGCAGCCCGGTCACCTGGAGCTGGTGGATGAAGTGCCCTTCCTCGTCGGCCGCGCCGGAGCGGTCCGCGTCGCCGTCGAGGAGGAGCCCCAGATCGAACCCGCCGGCGGCCATTCGCGCGAGGGCCTCGTCGACGTTCGGGCGGATCGGCTCCGGGTTGACGCCGCCGAAATACGGGTTGCGCTCGTTGTGGATCTCGGTCACCCGGATCCGGCCGCCCGCGAGGAGACGCGGGATCCAGGTCGACCCGGCGCCGTAGAGGGGCTCGACGAGGATCGACACGTCCGCCGCCTTCAACCGGTCCAGATCGATCGTGCGGCGGACATACGCCTGATAGCCCGGGTACGGGTCGAACCGCTCGACCAGCCCCGCGGCTTCGGCGTCCGCCAGCGGTCGGCGCTCGATCGCCGCTCCACCGTTCTCGGCGATCGCCGCCTCGAGCACGGAGATGATGTCGCCGCCGGCGGCCGCGCCGGTGGGAGCCTTCACCTTGAAGCCGTTGTCGGTCCAGGGGTTGTGCGACGCCGTGATCACGATGCCCGCGGCGGCACCGCGCTGGACGACTTCGTAGGAGCTCATCTGCGTCGGAACGGCGGTCGCCGCAAGGAAGACGGGGATGTCCCGAGCAAGGAGCACCTCTGCGGCTGCGGCCGCGAAATGCTCCGACGCGAACCGTCGGTCGTAGGCGATCACGACGCCCCGTGCCGCCTCGCCGCGGCCCGCGACGTACCGGGCAACGCCGTCGGCACAGCGGCGGACGTTCTCGAACGTGAAGTCGTCGGCGACCCGAGCCCGCCAGCCGTCGGTGCCGAAGACGATCGCGGTCGGCGTCGGAGCCTCCGCGATCACGCTCATACCCTGCCCTCGAAGCGGCGGTTCACGCCCGGACCTCCTGCGAGCCCACGCGCGCCAGGAGCCGATCAACGGCCGATGCGAGGGGTCGGGCGCCGGCCAGATGGGCCCAGACGCCGTCGGCGACGACCGTGTCCTCCGCGCTGACGTCCGCTGCCTCATCCGCGACGAGCTGACCACCGATGGACCGGACGACCAGATCGTCCGGCGCCAGATGGATCGTCTCCCCGGTCTGGACGACGCGGCCGGTCGCGCCCGCAGGATCGCCGCCGGCGATCGCGGCGAGCAGCGCGGACCAGCCGCCCAGATCGCTCCAGCCGACGCTCATCGCGCCCATCACGACGCGGTGGTCGGCCGCGGCGCTCTCCATCACCGCGCGGTCGATGGAGATCGGGTTGATCCGGTCGTACGCGTTCGACAAGGCCAGGTCGGAGCTCATCGCCGTGTCGAGCAGCATCGGCAGCGGCGTGTACTTCTCGAGCGCCGCCCGGATCGCCCCGCGCTGCCACACGAACATGCCGGCGTTCCACGACACGCCGGGCATGTTGATCAGCTCGCGCGCCCTCGCCTCCGCCGGCTTCTCCTCGAACGCGAGCAAGGGCCACGCCTCCACGCCATCGATCCGGCTGCCGCGCATCGTGTCGGGGCGGAGATACCCGTAGTCCGTCGACGGATGGTCCGGCTGGATCCCGAGCGTCACGAGGGGTGCCTCGATCCCGAACGCACCCGCCGCAAGCGAGCGAGCGGCAACGTCGATGACGGACCGGAACCGATCCTCGTCGCGGATCCAGTGGTCCGCCGGGAGCACGATCATCGCTTCGTCGTCACGACGGTCGATCACCTGGGCGGCAAGGGCGATGGCGGCCGCGGTGTTCCGGCCGGTCGGCTCGACGATCAGGCGGACGTCGGGCGCCTGCTCCCGCACGAGCTGCCCGTATCGGCGGTCCGTCACGCAGTAGATGTCGCCGTCGCCGACGAGTGGCCGCACCCGGTCCACCGTGCGCTGGAGCAGCGTCTCGTCGCCGACCAGTGGCAGGAAGGGCTTCGGGCGTTCCGGGCGGCTCAGCGGCCAGAGGCGCGTGCCACCGCCCCCGGCCATGATGACCACGTACATCGGCGGAAGTGTAGCGGCGGCCGAGGACCGTTCGAACCCGCTTCGTTGCCGTCGGTCACCACGGCGCGATCAGCCGGAACGGTGGCTCAACGGGCAGCGGCGGTCCAGTCCGTGTAGGCCTCCGTCAGGTCCGTGGCGGTGAGCTGGACCGAGGACGAACCGTCCGCCGCGACCGCGAAGAGATCGAACCGGCCCGACCCGCCGACTCCGACGAGGAGCCAGCGGCCGTCGGGCGACCAGGCGGGACCGATCGCCCGGACACCATCGGCCGTTTGCGGGACCGCGATCGAGCGCTGCCCGCTTCCGTCCGCCCCGATGACCATCAGCTCGCCGGTCTGTGTCCCGTAGGCGATCAGCTTGCCGTCCGGCGACCACGAGATCTCGCCGCCGGGATGCGTCCGGACACCACCGAAGGGCACGAGGATGCGGGGCGACGAGCCATCGGCGGCGATGACGACGATCTGGCCTGTCTCGTCGCTCGATGGATCGGGACCGGTGCCGCACTTCTGCTGCTCGTACGCGATCCGTTTGCCGTCCGGCGAATAGACGCCACGGTTCTCGCCGCCGCCGCATTCGCCGGCCGTGCCGACGGTGTCGTGGTACGCGCTGTGGGTCAGGCGCGTCGCGGTGGAGCTGGCGACGTCGACCGTGTAGATCCCGTCCCGGCTCTTGTCGCTCGAGCCGAACCCGCAGAGGACGGTCTTGTCGTCCGGGGACCAGTCACTGCAGTCCAGGCCATCGGCCATGCCCTTCGGGGCGATGACCCGGTAGGCACCG
>JBPYEM010000260.1:0-2164 GCA_051985205.1 Candidatus Limnocylindrales bacterium
GCCACATCGACATCCCCGGCTTCCTGAAGGCGAACGCCGAGGCGAACTTCGTCGAGTCGACCCGGATCTTCAAGCGGACGATCCCGTTCCCGAGCGTCCTCGGCCGGGTCTGCCCGGCGCCGTGCGAGGAGCACTGCCGGCGCGACGAGGTCGACGAGGCGATCGCGATCCGCGACTCGCACCGGTACGCCGGCGACCAGGTGATCAAGGCGATGCTCGACGAGGGCGAGGATCCGCCGTTGCCGTTCGAGCTCCAGCCGAAGAGCGGCCGTCGGGCCGCGGTCATCGGCTCCGGGCCGGCCGGCATGGCCGCGGCCTACTACCTGCTGATCGCCGGCCACGACGTCACGGTCTTCGAGCGCGATCCCGCCCCGGGCGGCATGCTCCGCTACGGCATCCCGCAGTACCGGCTGCCGAAGGTCGAGGTCCTCGAGGCAGAGTACGAGTCCGTGACGCGGTTGGGCGGGCGCGTCGTGTGCGACGCCGGGCTCGGTCGCGACTTCACCCTCGACGACCTCCAGCACCAGGGCTTCGACGCGGTCCTCGTCGCGATCGGCTGCTACGACACGAACAAGCTCGGCGTCCCGGGCGAGGACGCCGACGAGGTCCTCGACGGGCTGGAGTACCTCCGGACCGCGACCCTCGGCCTGCCCTACCCGGGCCACGCCGGCAAGCGGGTCGTCGTGATCGGCGGCGGGTTCACCTCCATGGACTGCAGCCGGACGTCGATCCGGCAGGGCGCGTCCGAGGTGACGCTCGTCTATCGCCGGGACATGAAGGACATGCCCGCGGCGAACGAGGTCCATGAGGCGATCGAGGAAGGCGTCACCGCGATCTTCCAGGCGGGCCCCACCCGCGTCATCACGGACGACAAGGGCAACGTGACCGGTGTCGAGTTCATCCGGATGAAGCTCGGCGAGGCCGACGCCTCGGGACGGCGCCGGCCGGAGCCGGCCCAGGGTACGGAGTTCACGATCCCCTGCGACCGCGTCCTCCTCGCGATCGGCCAGGGCCCGGAGCTGGACTGGATCGGGCCGGGCTCCGAGGGACCGCAGGCGACGAAGAACCGTCGTCTCAAGGCGGACGCGGTGACGTTCGAGACGGACCGGCCGGGCGTCTTCGGCTCCGGTGACGTCCGGGTCGGGGCGGCCACCGTCGTCCAGGCAATCGCGGAGGGGCGCCGGTCCGCGTATGCCCTCGACGCCTACCTCAAGGGCCTGGACCTCGCCGCGATCAAGACGCGCCAGCAGCTCGCGGAGCCGCAGCCGGAGTTCCTCTCGATCGTGCCGTTCACGAGCGAGCGCAAGGAGCCGCGCTACCGCCTCAAGGCGATGCCGGCCCACGTCCGGAACGACAGCTACATCGAGTACGAGATCCCGTACACGCGCGAGGAGGTCGTCGCGGAATCGACCCGCTGCCTCCAGTGCACCTGCGAGGCGATCGGGTTCTGCGACCTCCGCCGGCTCGGGATCGAGTACGGGACGACGCTCAAGACGCTGGAGCCGCAGTACCACCAGGGGGCCGGCTACCGGAGCGTGACCGAGAACCGGTTCACCGGGATCAACCACGACTACATCCGGGACGACTCCCACGCCTTCATCCTGCGCGAGCCGTCGCGCTGCATCGACTGCGGCCGGTGCGCCAACGTCTGCGCCGAGGTCGTCGGCGCCGCCTGCTACGACTTCATGCGGATCGGCTTCGACACGCTGGTGACGACGCCGCTCGACATGAGCCTCAACGACACGCCGTGCGTGTCGTGCGGTCGCTGCGCGGAGACGTGCCCCACCGGCGCGCTGATGCCCAAGCCGCGCGTCCTCCAGAAGTACGAGGTCGACGAGAGCCGCTGCATCCTGTGCGGCATCTGCGTCGACGCCTGCCCGTACGACGCGGTCCGCGACTCCGACCAGTTCGAGCTCAGCCACACGAGCCGCGAGGAGCCGATGATCGACCTCCTCGCCCTCGCCGACATCGAGCGCGAGACCGAGATCAGCTACATCCGCAAGGAGCGCGACTGGGCCGACCGGGCGCGCGCCGAGGGCCGGGTGGTCGACAGGGCGCGGATGCTGCCGGTGCTGCCGCCGTCGCTCGGGAACGGGCACGGCCACGGCGACGGCAACGGGAACGGCGCGGGGTCCGGCGTGCCGCTCGCCTGGATCGCGCCCAC
>JBPYEM010000261.1:0-4628 GCA_051985205.1 Candidatus Limnocylindrales bacterium
CAAGGCCGCGCCGGGCGACGGCCGGCTCAGACACGCGGCGTTGCCACGCCCCGGTCCGCGGACCAGGGACCGGTCGGCAGGTCCGCGGCATCGACCCGGAAGACATCCCGGACGACCTCCGCGGTGAGAGCGTCATCCGGCCGCCCGTCCGAGGCGATCCGGCCATCCGCGACGACGACGATCCGGGGGATCCGCCGCGCGGCGAGATGGAGGTCGTGGATCACGGTCACGATCGTCCGGCCATCGCGGCGGTTGAGATCGGCCAGGAGATCCATCACGTCGAGCTGGTGGCGGATGTCGAGGTGAACGGTCGGCTCGTCGAGCATCACGATCGGCGCCGCCTGCGCGATCGCCACCGCGAGGAGGACGAGCTGGCGTTCGCCGAGCGACAGCTCCCGGACGTCGCGGCCGACGAGCCGTCCCAGCCCGACCCGTTCGATCGCTGCGGCGACCGCCGCCCGGTCGGCCGGCCGCAGGCCCAGCAGCCGGTCCTCGTGGGGCAACCTGCCGAGCGCGACGACCGCCTCCACGGTCGCCGCGAACGGCAGGCTCGACGGCTGGGGCACGACGGCGATCCGGCGGGCGACCTCGTC
Source organism: Candidatus Limnocylindrales bacterium (assembly GCA_051985205.1). GTDB lineage: Bacteria > Chloroflexota > Limnocylindria > Limnocylindrales > CSP1-4 > CF-46. The sequence continues at coordinate 594 of JBPYEM010000261.1, forward strand.
CCGGGGAAGGCGCGCGAGGTCCGCTCCGGCGACGGCGACCATACCGGCCGACGGGCGGAGGAGCCCGGTCATCAGTCGCAGGAGCGTCGATTTGCCGGCACCGTTCGGGCCGACGATCCCGACCCACTCGCCGTGGCCGATCGCGAGGTCGACGTCCCGGAGGACGGTCCGTTCGGCGTATCCGGCAGTGACGGCCTTCAGCTCGATGGCCGGCGCGGGCGGCGGCGTGACGCCGGTCGATCCCGCGATCACAGCTCGTAGCCGCGCTGGGCACGACGCAGGAGCAGCAGGAAGAACGGTGCACCCAGCACCGCCGTGATCACGCCGACGGGAATCTCGCCGAGGAGCCTGGCAACGAGGTCGGCGACGACCAGCAGGACGGCCCCGCCGATCGCGGACAACGGCAGGACGAGCCGGGCGTTCGGCCCGACGAGGAGGCGGACCACATGCGGCACGACGAGCCCGACGAATCCGATCAGCCCGCTGATCGAGACCGCCGCGGCCGTGATCAGCGAGGCAAGCCCGAGAAGGATGGCTCGCTCGCGACGGACGTCGACGCCGAGGTGGGTCGCCGTCTCCTCGCCGAGGAGCAGGCCATTGAGCGATCGTGCCCGGACGAGGACCAGGGCCGATGCGACGAGGATGATCGGGACGGCCCCCGCGAGCTGGCCCCACGACGCGTTGTCGAAGCTGCCGAGCCGGTAGGCGAAGATCTGGCGCAAGGCGGTGCCCGACAGGTACATCGCCATCGCGAGGGCCGCGGCAAGGAGCGATCCGAGCGCGTAGCCGGTCAGGAGCAGGCTGGTGAGCGGGGAACCGCCGGTCACGCGCGAGAGCCGGTAGACGAGCGTGACCGACGTCAACGCGCCAACGAAGGCGAGCAGCTGGAGCAGTCCGAACGACAGCAGCTCGATCCGGATCGGGATGATGACCGCGACGGCCGCCCCGAGCGCGGCGCCGGACGCCGTGCCCAGCACGTACGGGTCCGCGAGCGGGTTCCGGAGGAGTCCCTGGAACGTGGTTCCGGCGACCGCCAGCCCGAGACCGACGATCATCGCCTCGAGGACGCGCGGGAGGCGGAGCTCCCACACGATCGTCTCCGCCGTCGGGCTCCACGTCCGCGGCAGATCGAGCAGGAAGAGGCGGTGCGCGACGATCGCGAGCGTGTCGCCGGGCGGGACGCTGACGCTGCCCAGGCCCACGGCGACGACGGCCGCGACGCCGAGGCCGAGGAGTCCGACGATCGCCAGGACGACCGGGCGCCGGCGCGGCCAACGCACCGCGATCGCGCGGTGGGCCCCCAGCACGTCCTGGCGCGTCGCCACCCTCAGCTCCCGGACGGGGCCGGCGTCGGGACCGCGAGATGGAGCTCCGGGTGGATCGCTGCTGCGAGCAGCCAGAGCCCCAGCCCGAGACGCGGTCCCGGCCGGGTCACGACGATGTCGTCGATCCCGGTGATCGCGTTCTTCTTGACCGCCGTCAGCGCCGACCAGCCGGCCCGCTTGGCGACCGCGGCAGCGGTCACGCCGTACGCGGAGTCGCCCAGGATGATCAGCTCCGGATCCGCGACGACGAGCTTCTCCGTCGACATCTCCCAGTTGGTCGCGCTGCCCGTGGTGATCGGCTGCCCTCCGGCAAGGCCGATCATCTGAGCGTAGACGGAGTTGTCGGCGATGCCGTAGATGGACGGCTGATCACCGGTCTCATAGAAGACGCGCGGCTTCGTCGCGCTGGCGGTCGCAGCGGCAACGGCATCGAACTGGGCGTGGAGCTGACTGACGACGTCGGCCGCCTTCGCCGGCTCGCCCACGGCATCGCCCGTCAGCGTGATGTCGTGGTAGACGGCCTCGACGTCCGGCGCGTAGACGACGAGCACCGGAACCTTCAGCGAGCGGAGCTTCGCGATCGCGTCCGGGGGCGTGCCGCCGTTGCCACCGGCGATCACGAGGTCCGCATCGAGGCCCACGATCTTCTCGACGTCGACGCCACTGAACGTCCCGACGATCGGCACGTCCTTCGCGGCGGCTGGGTAGTTCGCGACGTCCTCGACCTTGCCGACGACGCGGTCACCCGCGCCGATCGCATAGAGGACCTCGGTCTCGGCCGGCGTGAGCGAGACGATCTTCTTCGGTGCCTGTGCCAGCTGGACCGTGGTGCCGTCGTCATCCTTGAGCGCGACCGGGAACGCGGCGGTCGGCGCGACGGAGGGCGCGGCCGAGGCGGACGGGGCGGCCGCCGCCGTTTCCGCGGGGAGGAGCGAACCGGTCGCGTCAGGCGGCGTCGTGGGCCGCGGCGTGGCGCCGCCGCTGCACGCGGCGAGCGCGAAGACGAGCGCGGCAGCGAGCGCGGCGAAGCGGCGGGTGAGGAGAGCGGGCGCAGGGATGAGGGGCGGCACGTCAGGCTCCGGGGTTCGGGAGGGAGCGAGGAGCGGGCCGAACACGGTCGAACCCCTCGCTTCGGACGGGAAGGAGGGGCTCGTCAGCCGGACGTTCGCATCGTGCCTGCCCTTTCTCTCGAAGGTAGAGCATCGACCGCGGGCCCGGCGACCGGACTTCCACGCGCCGTTCGGGCGTGGTCACCGTAGCGGGACTGTGCCGGACTCTCACCGGCTTCGCGACCCCGCGGCATCGAGGTAGCGCGCGGATCCTACCACCGTCCCTCCCTATCCGGTTCGTCCGTGTCCGGCTGGAGTCGCGCGGTCGGACCGCGTAAGTGCGGGATAAGGGACGCCTGCAAGACTGCCGACCTCGCCTCCCCGCCGGAGCTCGCTCCGCCGAAGGAGGTCGGATCGATGACTCGTGCGACCCGGGCAGCGCCGATCGCTGCCAGTCGCGTCGGAGGGATCACGATTGCGCCAGGAGGATCCGCTGCCCTCGTCCTGGCAATCGCCGTGGCGGTTGCCGTGGCGGTCGTCGTCGTGAGGTTCGGCGGCATCGCCGACCGGCACGCGTCCGCCGTCGGTGCCGTCGCCGCCGCGGCGTCGTCAGCGGCAACCGCGGCCACGATCTCGCCCCCGGGCGTCGGGACGCGGGCGGCGACCTCACCGGCCCGGCTGCCCAACGTCCCGTGGCTCGCCGAGCGCGGCGACGGTGTGTGGCTCTTCGGCCGCGGCCGGAAGGCTCGGCCGCTGCCGTCCGGCGAGTTCGGACTGGCGATCGACGATCGTTTTCTCGCCACGTCGACGCCCGGCCGGAACGGCAGATCGACGATCCATCTGCGGGCAACGGCGACGGGCGATCCGGTCCGCGACGTCGAGGCGCCGATCTGGGTGTCCGCGGGTGCCTGGACGAGCAGGGGTCTCGTGGTCACGGGCTACGCGGACGCCGCGATGAGCGGTGACGGCGGCCTCGTCCTCGTCACGCCCGCCGGCGCCACGGAGGTGCTCGTCCCAGCCGGGCCGTTCTCCGCGGCCCTTGGCCGGCCGGTCGCTCGCGGCGAGGTCTTCGTGAGCCCGTCGCGAACGGTCGTGGCCTCGAACGCGTGCGGCGTCAAGCTCTGCGACAGCCAGTTCGTCGATCTGTCGCGGGGTGCCACGCTCCGGCCGTCCCGAGCCGCGGAAGGGTTCCTTCGGGCAGTGACGGATGACGCCGCCATCACGACGGACGACGACGCCCGATGGATCTCGGCTCGTCGCCTCGGCGACGGGCACGAGGTCTGGCGGCTTCACGACAGCGTCCTGCTCGACCCGACGCCCGGGCGCGCCGGTTCGGTTGTCGCGGTCGTCGGATCATCGGCGACCGGCTGGGGCGTGGACCGGATCGACGCCACTGGGACCGCGCGCCCGCTGACGCCGCGCGTCCGCGGTGACGCGGCGTGGCCGCGGGTGTGGGCGCAGCTCTCGACGCCGGACGTCGTCGTCGTCGGCCGCGAGGCCTTCGGCGAGGCGATCGCGTCGGGTCGCGGCCTCGAGGTCGACGTGATCGGAACGAGCCCCACGACGACGGTTCCGTTCGAGCTCTCGATCGGCTCGGAGGCGACCCGATGAAGTGCCCGACGTGGATGTCGCACCGAACCCTCGTCATTCGCGCGCTGGCC
>JBPYEM010000262.1:0-3565 GCA_051985205.1 Candidatus Limnocylindrales bacterium
CGTCGACCGGGTACTCCGTCAGATGGCCGCTGGTCGTGATCCGGCCGACCTTGCCCGCATCGAGCTCCGTGAACCAGATGGCACCGTCGGCGCCCCGCACGATTCGGTTCGGGAAGGCGCCCGGCGCGAGGTCCCACGCCCGGAAGTGGCCGTCGAGGGTCATCCGGCCGACTCGCGCGGCCGCCCGCTCGATGAACCAGATCGCGCCATCGGAGCCCACCGCCATCCCGAGCGGGTCGCCGCCATCGGGGACGGCGTACGTCCGGACGTGGCCCGTCGCGGGATCGAGCCGGGCGATGTCGCCCGAGAACTGCTCCGCGATGTAGACGAACCCGTTCCCGGGCACGACGATTCCCTGCTGCCCGTCGCCGGGCATCGGGTACTCGCGGATGGAACCGTTCGGCGCGATCCGACCGACCTTGTCGCTGCCGCGCTCGGAGAACCAGACCGCGCCATCGGCGGCGGTGAGCCAGCCGACGTTGGGGTCGGCGGTCGGCACCTGGTAGGTGTGCACGCCGCCCTGGCGATCGACCCGGCCGATCCGGTCGCCGAGGCTGTACCAGACGCTGCCGAGCGGCCCGGCCGTGATCCCGAAGGGACTGACGTCGGCTGGTCGCGTCATCGCGACGGCGCAGCTCGATCGACACGGCGGCGGGCCTGCCGCTTCGACGGCGGCGCCCGGCAGGAGCAGGGCTGCGACGCCGAGCGTCGCGATGAGGAGCCGGCACAACGACCGGCGAGACGCGCCCGGGGTGGACACGACAGGACCCTCCTGGCCTTTCGCGTCAGGCGGGGTCGCCGGCTGGTCGCCGGTGGTGCGCGCCCGACACCCGAGCGACGCCATCGCGGCTGTCTTGTCACGGGCGGTCGACGTGACCGCTGGTCAGCTCGAACCCGCGGCCCGGGCGGGCGACGCAACCTCGGTCGTGACAAGCCACCGGGGTCGGCGTCGTTGGGTTGTAGGCTGGCGCCGGGCCGGCCGGGAACCGGGAGAGGAGCGTGACGGCGATCGAACTCGAGCACGTCGTCGTCGGCTGGAACCCCCAGCACGTCCTCGACCTCTGGGACGACCTGTCGCCGGACCTGCTCGGCTATGCGACGGCGATCGCGCGTGACCCGGCGGCGGCCGAGGACCTCGTCCAGGAATCGTTCCTCCGGCTCCTGCGCGAGCATCGCCGTGGCACCCCGCCGGCGGACCCTCGCGCCTGGGTCTTCCGCGTCTGCACGAACCTCGTCAGGAGCCGCTTCCGCCGGCTCGTGGTCGCCGACCGCCATCGCTCGGCGCTCGTCTCATCCGAGGTCGGCGAGAGCCCGGAGGCGACCGTCGTCCGCTCCGAGGGCGATCGCGAGCTCCGGGCCGCCCTGGCGCGGCTCCCGCTCGACGTCCGGGCGGCGCTGATGCTCTCCGCGGAAGGATTCACGGGACGCGAGATCGCCCGAACGATCGGCAAGTCCGAAGGCGCGACGCGGAACATCCTCTGGCGCGGTCGTCTCGAGCTCCGCCGGATCCTGTCGGAGGCCGACCGATGAACCTCCACGAGCGAGCCGCGATGCTGGCCGCCGTCGACCTCGACTTCCCCCTTTCGGCCGCGGATCGCCGCGAGCTCGACGAGCACCTCGCGACCTGCGACGAATGCCGGGCCGTGGTCGGGCAGCTCCGCGACGATGCCGGCTCGCTCCGGGCGATCACGATCGCCGCTCCCCGGCCCGAGCTCCGGACCCAGTTCGCCTCGGCGATCCGCCGGCCGGATCGCCTCGGTACGGTCATCGCGGCGGATCTCCGGCCCTTCGTCCGGCTGGCCGCGGTCGCCGCGCTCGTCGCGGCCCTGGTCGTGGGCCTGCTGTCGATGGGGCTCGTCGGGAGCAAGGGCCTGCCCGGCCTCCGCGCAGACGCAACCCTCCGACCATCGACGGCGTCGGCCGAACCGTCGCCAGAGCCCGGCGTCCTGGGGCGGCTGATCGGTGCCTGTGCAGGCGGAACGAGCCTCGCGGTTGGCACCGATGCGGCCTACGTCGCCTGCGCCGGCGTCGCAGAGCGGTTGCCGCTGAACGGCGCGGGCGCCGAGCGCCTGGCGGACGGCGTCTCGGACCTCGCAATCGGGCGAAGCGCGCTGTGGGGGGTCGGTACGGACGCCCTGGTCCGGATCGACGCAGCAAGCGGGCGAACGACGGGGCGTGCGGAGGCGGCCGGCGGCGACGCCGTTGCCGCGGCCGACGACGCGATCTGGGTCGTGCGAACGAACCGGGATGACGTGCTCCGCGTCGACCCAGTCTCGCTGCGGGTCGTCGCGACGATCCCGGTCGGCCACGAACCGTCGGACGTCCTCGTCGCGTTCGGACGCGCCTGGGTCTCGAACCGGGCCGACCGGACCGCGTCGGAGATCGACCCCTCGCGGAACGCGGTCGCGGCGACGATCACGACCGGCGCCGGACCACTGGGGATCGCGGCGAGCGCGAACGCGATCTGGGTCGCGAACGACGCGGACGGGACGGTGACGCGGATCGACCCGATGACCCTCGCGACGGCACTCGTCTCCGTCGCACCGGACGTTGACACCAGCGACCTGCCGACGATCACGGCATCAGGTGCGCACGTCTGGGCCGTCGACGCACACACCGTCACGATCGCCGAGATCGATTCGACGACGATGTCGCTCGCTCGGCGCCTCGCCGTCCCCGAGCCCGTTCCGGCGAACGGCCACATCGACCTGATCACCGCGGCCGGTTCGTCGCTGTGGGCGCTCGACGGGACCGATTTCCTGAAGGAGATCCTCGTCCGGTAGTGGCGCTCGAACCACCTCCTCCAGGGGAAGTGTCACCAGCTCGGGTCAGGACGCCCACCGCTCCGCTCGGCGGGCGAGGGCCGGGCCCCGGAGGGCTCGGTCCAGGCCGGAGCCGATGCCCTCGGCATCGGGCGAGACCGGCATCTGGCGATGCTCGACGAGCCAGTGGCGGCACTTCTCGGCGTAGGGGACGGCCACGATCGGCACGCCCATGTGATCGGCGAAGAGGAGGCTGTGGTAGCGCATCCCCACGACCGCGGCGCTCATGCCCACGACGCCGAGGGCGAGGGCCGGATCCGCGAGATCGAGAAGTCCGATGGACGGGAGCCGCCGGATGAGGCGCATCGCGAGGACGCGGTCGTCATGGGAGAGCACGGTTGGGTGCTGCGACATCGGCAGCGCGACGAAGGCGAGGTCCGGCCGCGCAGCGACGACGTCCGCCACCGCCCGTTCCACCTTCTGACCGAGTGCGGAATCGACGCCGGTGAGGGCGAGGATGACGAGCGGTCGATTCGAGTCGATGCCGGTCCCCGCGAGAGCGCGGATCGCGTCGGCCGGTCCGGCCGGTGCGACGAGCGTCGAGAGGTCCGGCGCCAGCTCGGCCGCGATGCCGAGCTCCTTCGCGATCTCGACGCTCTCGCGGTCGCGGACCGTCACCTCGTCGGCGACGCGCAGCAGCCGTCGCACCAGCTGCGCCTGCACGGGTGACATCTGGCGGTCCAGCCCCACTACGCGGATCCGGACCGTGCGACCCAATCGCGCAGCGGCCTCGCCGGCGATCG
>JBPYEM010000263.1:0-11850 GCA_051985205.1 Candidatus Limnocylindrales bacterium
CGGCGCCGGTACAGCAGGTACGCATACGCGCGGCGCGACGACCGCCCCACCCGGCCCCGGAGCTGGTAGAGCTGCGCCAGCCCGAGCGTGTCCGCCCGGTCGATGATGATCGTGTTCGCGTTCGGGATGTCGAGGCCGCTCTCGATGATCGTGGTGCACACGAGGATGTCGGCGTTGCCGTCGGCGAACGAGAGCATGACCCTCTCGAGCGCGCCCTCGGCCATCTGTCCGTGCCCCACGACGATCCGCGCGGCCGGGAGCAGGCGCCGCAGCTGCTCGGCCTGCGCCTCGATCGTCTCGACGCGGTTGTGGACGAAGAAGACCTGTCCGCCCCGATCGAGCTCGCGGAGGATCGCGTCGCGGACGAGGCCTGCGGATGCCTCCGCGACGCGCGTCTGGATCGGCAGCCGGTCCTCCGGCGGCGTCTCGATGACGCTCATGTCACGGACGCCGGCGAGGGCGAGGTTCAGCGTCCGCGGGATCGGCGTGGCCGAAAGGGTCAGGACGTCGACCTCGCGCCGGAGCTGCTTCAGCCGCTCCTTCGCGGCGACCCCGAACCGCTGCTCCTCGTCGACGACCACGAGCCCCAGGTCCCGGAACCGGACGTCCTTCGAGAGCAGCCGGTGCGTGCCGATCACGAGGTCGACCGACCCGTCCTCGAGCCCGGCGAGCGTCGTCTTCTGCTCGTTGGCCGGCACGAATCGCGACAGGAGCCGGACCTTGAGCGGGAAGGCAGCGAAACGCTGCCCGAACGTCTGGTGGTGCTGCGCGGCAAGCACCGTGGTCGGGACGAGGACGCCGACCTGCTTGCCGTCCTGGATCGCCTTGAACGCGGCGCGAAGCGCGACCTCGGTCTTGCCGTAGCCGACGTCGCCGACGACGAGCCGGTCCATCGGCCGGCCGGCCTCCATGTCCAGCTTCACCTCGGCGGCGGCTCGGAGCTGATCCGGCGTCTCCTCGTACGGGAAGCTCGCCTCCATCTCCGCCTGCCACGGCGTGTCGTCCGTGTAGGCGTGGCCCGGGGAGTTGGCCCGGGCCGCGTAGAGCTCGAGCAGCTCCTCGGCGAGATCCGCGACCGCCTTGCGAACGCGCTGCTTGGTCCGCAGCCACTCGGTCCCGCCGAGCTTGCTGAGCGTCGGGTGCTCGGCGCCGGAGTAGCGCGAGACCCGAGTGATCTGCTCGACCGGGACGAAGATCTTGTCGCCGGCCTGGAAGCTGAGCTCCAGGTAGTCGCGATCCTCGCCGTCGGCGCGGTTGCCTCGCCGGAGCATCCGCTCGTAGCGGGCGACGCCATGGTCGATGTGGACGACGAGGTCGCCCGGCGTGAGCCGCTCGAGGATGTCGCGCGGGACGACCCGCCGGAGGGCCTTTGGCCGGCGGACCCGGACGGTCCCGAACAGCTCTCGATCGGTGACGAACGCGAGCCCGTCGGGACCACCCTCGAACCCGCCGTTGAGGCTCCGTTCGACAACCGCGATCCCGCCCGGCGGCGGCGCCTCCGGTGCGTGGACCACGGCGACAGGATGCCCGGCGTCGTCGAGCAGCTCCGCGAGGCGCGGCGCCTGGTCGCTGGCGAGCACGATCCGAGCCCCATCGGAAGCCCAGCGGTCGACCGCCTCGGCGATCGCCGCCGCCCGCGACGGCGGCAGCTGCGGCTCGCGCCAGCCGAACAGATCGCCGGAGCTCAGGCCGCGGGCCGCGAACGCGGCGGCGTCCGGCAGCTCGGATTCCCAGGTCAGCTCCAGCGTCCGAGCGGCCGCGAGCCGGCTCTTCCACTCGCGCGGACCGAGGTACGTCGACGGCCAATCCTTCGGCACCTCGCCGCTCTCCACGAGCTCCGCCCGGCGCTCGTCCGCCTGGCGCCAGAGGAAGTCGGCGGCTTCGGCGATGTCGCCCGGCTCGTCGACGACGAGGAGCGTCTCGCCATCGAGGTGGTCGAAGCCGGTCGAGCGCGCCAGCCACGGCGCCCAGACCTCGGCCGCGTCGCCGACGGCGAGCGCTCGCCCGACGGCGGCGTCCTCCTCCGTCGCCGGGACGCCGGACGAGGGCGATGCTGCCGGCCCCGATGACGGTGCCGACGCTCCGGACTCGAACCGGGCGAGATCGGTCGCAAGCCGTTCCGGCAACCGGCCACCGGCGCGGCCAAGGCGTTCGCGGAGCGCGGGCACTCCCCCGTGCGGCGCCAGGAACTCCGACGCGGGCAGGAGAACCGCCTCGTCGAGCGTGCCGACAGTCCGTTGGTCGGTCGGATCGAACGCCCGGAGCGAGTCGATCTCGTCGCCGAAGAATTCGATTCGAACCGGGAGCGGAGCCGAGGGTGGGAACACGTCGACGAGGCCGCCGCGTCTCGCGAACTCGCCGCGACCCGCGACCTCGGTCGTCGGGACGTAGCCGAACCCGAGCAGGTCGCGGAGGAGACCTTCGGGCCGCAGCCTCCCGCCGACGCGCAGGCGGCGCGGCTCGGCCGGGAGGTCGTCCGGTGCGATCGTGTGCTGGACGAGCGCCTGGACGCTGGCGACGAGGACGCGAGCGCGGCCGCCGCGCCACGCGGCGAGCGCCGCGACCCGCGCCGCGGTCTCGTCGGCCACGAGTTCGCTGCGCTCGTACGCGAGGGCGGTACGCGGCTCGAGGACGGTGACCGCGTCGGCGTCGCCGAGCCAGGCCACGAGCTCTTCCGCGACGCGGTCGCCGATCTCCGCGTCGCGAGCGATCCACACCAGCCGTTCGCGGGCGGTGCCGGAGGCGAGCGTCGCCGCGAGGTAGCTCTTCGCGCCGTGCGGGATCGCGCTCAGGCCGACGTGACGACCGGTCGGGCGCGTCGACGACGCGCCCATCGTCCCTCGCGCCAGCCGCTCACGCAACGTCGCGAAGGATCCACTCGCCTCGAGCAGACCAAGCAGCGCGGACAGGTCCGGCTGGCGGCGCCCTGCCCCCGCGGCGGACCGACCGATCGACTCGCCGAGCCGCCGCTCACGGCCCCGCTTGCCCCGGAGGACCGGGGCCCCGGCCGTCACGCGTCCTCCCCGCGGCGAAGGACCTTCCGCCAACCCGTCCGTGTCCGACGGACGCCGTTGGCATCCGGCGGCCCGTCGACCTCGCCCGGTGGCGCGACACGGTCCTGGTCGGCGGGCCGGAGCTCGAACATGTTGAAGCGGTTCGCCGCCTTGTTGGTGCCGTGGCGGGCCCATTCCTCGACCGCGTCCGCGGCGGCGTCGAGGAGCGGATCCAGCCGGTCGAGCTCGTCGGGCTGGAACGGCGCGAGCACGTGGTCGATGAAGCCGCGATCGGGCGCGCCGATCCCGACCCGGAGGCGGCTGAAGCCCTCGTTCGAGAGCTCGTCGACGATCGAACGGAGGCCGTTGTGCCCGCCCGGGCCACCCCGTTCCCGGAACCGGAGCTTGCCGAACGGAAGCGCGAAGTCGTCGACGACGACGAGCAGGTCGTCCAGCGGCGCGTGCTCTCGGGCGAGTACCTTCCGAACCGCCAGACCCGAGTCGTTCATCCAGGTCAACGGCTTAACGAGCGTCAGGTCGAGGCCGCGGAACCGGCCCATGGCGATCGACGAGGCGTCGCGGGTCCGGCCCTTGCCGGCCCAGCCCGCGCGATCGGCGATCCGGTCGAGGACCATCCAGCCGATGTTGTGGCGCGTCTTCGCGTACTGGTCGCCCGGGTTTCCCAGGCCGACGACGATCTTCACTCGAGCTCCCGATGCGGCACGTGGCGCGTTCTCGTCGACCCCGACGCCACGCCGAACGGGCCCGATCCCGCTGCGGGAGGGCCCGCGGCAATCCTACCGTCCATCGCCGCCGCGGACGGGTTGAGCGAGCGAGACCGCCCCCAACTCGTTGGCTGGTGCCGGCCGTTTCCGGGGCGCCGAGGCCGGCCTCCGCCTCAGCCGGCGCCGAGCAACCGCCGCTCGAGCGCCCGCATCTCGCGCTCCTCGCCCGGGTCGGCGTGATCCCAGCCGCAGAGGTGGAGCGTTCCGTGCGTCACGAGGAGCCGCAGCTCGTCGGCTGCCGACCACCGGACGTCGCCGGTCTGACCGCCTTGGCCAGCGGCGGCCTGCTCCACGGCGCGCTCGACGGAGACGACGAGATCGCCGAGGTTCGTCCGTCGACCGGGCGGCCCCGCGAACGCGCCGGGTGATCCGGGCTGCGGTGCGGGCGCTCGGTCGTCGTCACCCGGGTGCGGCGGGAACGCTTCCGGTGGCAACAGGGGGAATGACAGGACGTCCGTCGGTCCGTCGTGGCCGAGATGGCGCTCGTTGAGCGAGGCGAGCTCGGGATCGCCGGCGAGGATCAGTCCGACGGCTGCCGGCGCCGGCGCGCCCGCCGCATCCAGCGCAGCCGAGATTGCACCGGCGAGACGCGAGATCGCGATCGGGAGCGGCCGGATGACGTCATCGCGGATCGTGACGTCGACACGCCACGGAGGTCGGTAGAGCGACCTCACGCTCCGGAGCCAGGTCCGGCCGTCTCCCCGCCTGCCGCACGGCGCGACTCCAGCTCCACCACCTTGTTCTGCGGATATGCGATCCGCTGGTGGTACATCCCGCGCAGCTGCTGGACGAACGCTTCCTTGATCTTCTCGATGTCGCCAAGGGTGAGGTCGCACTCGTCGAACTGGCCGTCGCCCATCCGCTCGTCGATGATCCGGCCGACCATCGCCCGGATCGCCGGCTCGTCCCGCGACGACAGCGACCGGACCGACGCCTCGACGCCGTCCGCCAGCATGATCAGGGCCGCCTCGCGCGACTGCGGCTTCGGGCCGGAGTGACGGAACCGCCGCTCGTCGACGGCCGCGGCCGCCCGGGCGCCCTCCTTCGTCTGCGGCCCGCCGTACGGCTCGGCGGCGAGGCCTTTCGCCCGCGCGTAGAAGTAGCTCATCGGCGCCGTGCCGTGGTGCTGCGGGATGAACGCGATCAGGCTCTTCGGCAGCCGGGCCTTGTACGCGATGTCGATGCCGTCGGCGGTATGCGCCTTGAGGATCTGGGCCGACGTCTCCGGATCGAGCTGGTCGTGGATGTTCTCGCCGCCCGACTGGTTCTCGATGAACGCGAGCGGGTTCGCGAGCTTCCCGATGTCGTGGTAGTACGCGGCGACGCGGGTGACGAGCGGATCCGCGCCGATCGCCTCCGCCGCGCGCTCCGCGAGATTCCCGACCATCAGCGAGTGGTGGTAGGTGCCCGGCGTCTCGACGAGGAGCCGCCGCAAGAGCGGCTGCGACGGGTTCGCCAGCTCGAGGAGCTGGAACACGGTCAGGATCCCGAAGACGCTGCCGAGCACGGCGAACGTGCCGACGGCCGCGACCGCGGACCCCGCGGCGGACAGAACCGATGCGCCCATCAGCTCGATGACGCCGCGGGCATCCCGCGACCCGAGGAAGCCGAAGGTCGCAACGACCAGGACGTTCACGATCGCGACGGCGAGGCCGGCCTGGACGAACACCTGGAGGCGATCACCCCGTCGGATCGAGATGATCCCGGCGAGCCCGCCGAAGAACGTGTACGCCGCCAGCCCCAGCTGATCATTGGCGTTCACGGCACCGGCGATCAGCGCGATCGGGCCGAGCACGGTCGTCGCGACACCGGAATCGAGCAGGATCGCGAGCAGCATCCCGGCCGCGGCAGTCGGGACGACGTAGGGCAACCCGGTCCGACCCGCCGTCAGCTTCAACAGCAGGGTCGTCCCGACGATGATCAGCCCGATCAGGAGCATCGCGTTCGTGCGGTGCCACAGCGTCCGCCGGAAGCGCCAGATCCAGGCGAGCAGCAGGCCGACCACGAGGACCGCGAGGACGAACCAGCCGGCCAGCCGAAGCACGTCGGGCCGCGAGGTGTTCAGCCCGAAGTAGTCGATCGCCTCCAGGTCGACGTTCGTGATCGGCTGGCCCCGCGGCGCGATGATCTGGCCCTGGGCGTAGTTCACGACGACGTTCGGGATCGCCTCGGCCGCCTTCGATCGAGCCTGGTCGGTCAGCTGCTGGCTGAACGAGCTGTTCGCGACCACGAGCGGCGAGATGATCTCCGCCGCGAGCATCCGCTCGTCCGCGTCCAGGCCGCCGGCCATCTGACCGGACAGGCCGACCCGTGCGTTCGCCACGTCGGTATCCCGCAGCTCGGCGCGCTCCGTCGCGTCCAGGACGCGCGACGCCTCGGCTCGGACGGCACGCCACCGCTCCGCGGTCAGGGCGACGAGCGTCGCGCGGGCCTTGTCGTCCAGACCGGGAAGGGCGGATTCGAGGATCGTCTTCTTCGTCTCGTCCTTCAGCCCCTCGCCGAACGCGTTGTCGACCGGGGCAACCTTCGTCTCGAACGCCGAGAGCTGATCGTTCGCGATCCGGATCGCGGTCTCGGTCGTGTAGTCGTAGGCGGGCTCGACGCCCTTGCTGGCCTCGTCGCGGTTCGCCTGGGTCTGGATCGCGCTGACGTACGAGCCCGTTCGCGGCGCGAGGATGTCCGTGGCCGGGACGTCGCCGACGAGCAGATCGAGTCGCTGCGGGACGAGGTCGAGGGCGAAGATCGACGTGAGGGCACCCACCAGGAGGACGGTCCCGATCACGAAGCGACCCAGGTCGCGGCGGGTGAACGTGACCGACGCGGCGGCGGCGGCTCGTCGGGACGTCAGCATCTGGTGTCCTCCCGGATCCGCTCAGGCGTGCTCGTGACCCGCGAGGTCGGCACGAGTGCGCTCGCGACGAGCTCGGCGACGCGTCGACCGTCGGCGCGGCCCTTCGTCCGCGGCGCCAGCCAGCCCATCACCTTGCCCATGTCACGCGCGTTCGACGCACCGGTCGCGTCGATTGCTTCGGCCACGAGCGCTTCGATCGTGGCGTCGTCGAGCTGCTCCGGGAGATAACCCTGGAGGATCGCGATCTCCGCCTCCTCCTTGGCGGCGAGATCCTCTCGACCGCCCGTGCGGAACGCTTCGACGGACTCGCGGCGCGTCTTGACCTCACGAGCCAGCACGGCGCCGATCTCGTCGTCGCTCAGCTCGCGGCGATCGCGCTTCTCGACGAGGTAGACGGCGTTCTGAGCCATTCGGAGGACGTCGCGGCGGAGGGCATCGCCGCTGCGCATCGCGGCGGTGACATCGCTCTGGAGTCGATCTCGAAGGGACAAGGGGATGGCAACCTCGGGGCGGCGGTCGGGTCCGTCGCCGTGTCAGCGGGCCGACGAACCGGGGGGATCGTGTCGCCGAGTCAGGGCTCGGCGAGGAGGTCGATCTCGTCAGCGCCGTCGATCCTGGTGAGGGGTCGTCGGCGGGACGGCGGTCGATCGTCAGCCGACCCGTCGCCGGGTGCGCCGTGGGCATCGGCTTCTGACGGTCGCCTCGTCAGCGGGGTTCGAACGATCACGACCGGCGGATCGCCGCCGGGTCAGCGGTCGGCGGTCCCCCGTCGGTCCCCGGGAGCATTCACGCCGGGTCAGGGTCGACCGTCCTCGGCGAGGTGGCCGGACGCCAACGGATCGGATGCGAATCGGTCGGATGCGACCTGCGGCCGGGTCAGCGGTCGACGATCGCGGCGCCGTTCGGCGACGGCGGCTGAACGCGCTCAGCCGGCCTGCGTTCGGGCGTTCTTCTTGCGCTTCGCTTCCTTGCGCTTCCGCTTCACGCTCGGCTTCTCGTAGTGCTCGCGCCGGCGAGCCTCGGCGAGGATGCCGGATTGCTGGATCTTCTTGTTGAAGCGGCGAAGGGCGCTCTCGAAGGTTTCGTTCTCACCCACTCGGACTTCTGCCAATCCCGGATCACCTCCTTCGGCTCGGTGTCGCTGGGCGGTCGCGCCGCCGTCGCCTCCTCGCGACGGGGCTCGTTCGCCCGGATCCGCCCGCTCGGTGCCACCGGCGATGCGAAACGCCCGGCGGTCGCGGATCGGCGCGTACGCGCACCGGCTCGCAGGGCCGCCGGAGCATAGCCGCTCCCCCCTGAGGGGTCAATCGGGCGCGTGCGGGCCTGGTACGCGTCGAGGATGCTCGAATGCGTCGTCCACGCACGCTCGACGGAACCGCCGACGCCAGACGGTCCATCTCGCCCAGATTCCTCCTCGACTGCGCCGCCCTGACACAGTTGCGCATGTTTCGGCGGGTGGACACGTTGCCGGCGCCACAGCGGACGCGCAGTGGGTGCATGGCGGGAGTTCGACAAGAACATGAGGCCCGAGATCGGCCGATCCGGAGCGCGGAGCCATGCACGGATCACGCGACCACGATCCGGGAGCGCCGTTCCGAGCAGGTCGTCCTGACGGCGCACACGACCCCGCGCGGTCGGCGAGTCGGCGATCACCACGAGGCGGCCAACGCAGGCCGGACGCCAGCCGCGGGCAGCCGCGATCTGCGTTGCGAGCCGCGCCTTGCGATCGAGATCTCGAAGCATCGCCGGGACGTCCGGGAGGACGGACTTCACCTCGATCACGAGGATCGTCCGGGTCGCGTGATCCCAGGCGAGGAGATCGATCGAGCCTCGTTCGCCCCAGATTGAGAACGAGGCCTCGACGACGGTCTCCCACCCCGCGCGCGTGAGCCGTGCGAGCGCGGCAGCAACGGTCGCGGCGTGTGCGGCGTCAACGAGCCGATCGAGATCCTCTCCGTGCCATCGAAGGCGGACATCTGCGGTCGCCTGCAGCGCGGTGGCCAGCCTGCCGAGGTGCTCAAGGGAGATGTGAGTCAGCACCCCGTTCTCCAGTTCGCTGATCGACCGCCGCGCGACCCCACTGACCTCGGCCAAGTCGGCTTGCCGGAGTTGCGCACGAATCCGGAGTGCGCGGAACCGAAGTCCGAGAGCGACAGGGTCCATCCGGAAAGGATCGGGTTTCGCGCTTTGCCGGCACTTACCATCGAGGCCATGGCAGCCCAACCCGCCACACTGCTCGATCTTCTCGACGGCGCCTTCACCCGGTATGCGGAGCGGCCGGCCGTCCGGCTGTGGCACGAGGACGGCAGCCGCGAGACGTGGAGCTATCGCGAGCTCGACCGGCGGAGCCGGATCGCCGCGTGGCGGCTGCGCCACGGGCTCGGGTTGCAGCCGGGCGACCGGATCCTGACGTGGAGCCCGTCCGGGCCGGGACTGCCCGCCGTCTACTTCGGGGCGATGCGGGCCGGGCTGATCCTGGTCCCGCTCGACCTCCGGATGAGCGCCGACGCGATCCAGGGAATCGTCCGGCGGGCGGAGCCGCGTCACCTCATCCTCGGCACCGGTCAGGACGCGCCGGACCCGGCTGCGGCCGGTCTGACGGAGTTCCCGACGACCACCGTCGACGCCTTGGTCGCCGACCTCCCGACAGCGGCCATCGAGCAGGAAGCCCTCGCCGACGTCGCCGCCTGGCCGCGGCCAGACCCAGGTGATATCTGGGACCTGATCTTCACGAGCGGCACAACGGGGACGCCCAAAGGCGTGATGGTGGCGCACGACAACCTGCTCGCGACGATGGCGGCGATCAACCGGGTCATCCCACCGCTCGACCATCGCGTGGTCAGCGTCCTGCCGCTGAGCCACCTCTTCGAGCAGGCGATCGGCCTGATCTACGCCCTGAGCGTCGGCGCGGACATCCTGTACGTCCGCAGCCGCAACCCGCGGGTCCTGTTCGCGGCGCTGGGGGCCCACCGGGTGACGAGCATGATCGTCGTGCCCCAGGTCCTCGACCTGTTCTGGAGCGCCGTGGAGCGCGAGGCCGACCGGACCGGCCGACGCGGCGCCTTCGACCGCCTCCGGTCGATCGCGCGCCGCCTTCCCTACCGTGCCCGGCGGCTGCTCTTCCGGAGCGTCCACGCTCGCCTGGGCGGGAGCCTCAGCCTGTTCGTCAGCTCCGGGGCGTTCCTGCCGCCGGCCCTCCAGCAGGCTTGGGAGGACCTCGGCGTCATCGTCATCCAGGGCTATGGGAGCAGCGAGAACGGCTTCGGGACGTGCACCACCCGCGAGGACCATGGTCTCGGGACGGTTGGCCGGCCGATGCCCCCTGTCGAGCTCCGGATCGCCGACGACGGCGAGGTGCTCTTCGCCGGCCCGACCCTCTTCAAGGGCTACTGGCAGGACCCTGACGCGACGGCCAGGGCGATCGATCGGGATGGCTGGTACCACACCGGCGACATCGGCCACCTCGACCCGGACGGGCGGCTGATCCTCAGCGGCCGGACGAAAGACCGGATCGTCCTGCCGAATGGCTTCAAGGTCTACCCGGAGGACATCGAGAATGCCCTCCGGATCGCGGGGATCCGGGATGCGATCATCGCCGAGACCGAACCGGGTCGGATCGAGGCGGTCGTCCTGCTCAGCGGCGCCGGCGTCCACGACGCAACGGCGGCGAAGCCCATCGTCGATGCGGCAGTCAAGGCCGCGAACGCCCAGCTCGGTCCGCAGCAGCGCATCGCCGCGTGGCGCCTCTGGCCGGAGGACGACTTCCCCCGGACCCACACGCTGAAGATCCGCCGTGACCCCATCCGCGCCTGGGCCCGGGGCGAGGCGCCCGTCGTTGGGACGCGCGGCGGGGACGGGACCGCCGCATCCGCGGCGTCGCCGTCTCCGGCGTCGACGGTCAGTTCGGAACGGTGAACCCGATCCCGATCGTGTTCAACGCGTCCGCCACCTTGCCGGCGGTTGGGTCATCCGAGGCGGTCGGGAACCAGGAGTAGAGGATCAGGGTCGACCCGAGCGCCCGGAGGACGTGCACGGTTCCCGGCGGGAACTGGACCCGTCCGTTGCCGGTGCCGAGATAGGCCGCCTCCTCGTTGCCGGCGTCGACGGCCGCACCGCCGTCCCGGAACTCGTAGACGACGAGGAAGCCGGCATCGGGCTGGTCCGGCAGGACGACCTGGTAGACCGACCGCGGGGCGTCCCGCAGCAGACCCGATTCGGCCGGCCGGTAGGGACGGGTCGCGTCGCCGAACTGGACCGCCACGGACGACAGCGCCCCGGCGATCACGCCTCGTGTCTGGGTCGCGGCGGCACCGGCCGTCGGAGCGGGCGGTGAGGCCTCGACGACCGTGGCAGGTCCCGGGCTCCCCGCCCCGATCCCGCAGCCGCTGACGCCGATGGCGATCGCCGAGAGGAGCGCGGCTGCCAAGGACCGCCCGTTCGACGCCCCGCCCTTCACCCTGGCGGCCAGGTGAACGCTCGACCGCCCATGAGGTGGAGATGGAGGTGGTCGACCGTCTGGCCGCCCCAGCGGCCGACGTTGCTCACGATCCGGTAGCCGTCGTCGGCGATCCCCTGATCCCGGGCGATCTTCGCGGTCGTGGCGAACAGCCGGCCGAGCAACGGGCCGTCGGACTCCGTCAGGTCCGCCGCGGATCCGATGTGCGCCTTCGGGATCACGAGGATGTGGGTCGGGCTTCGCGGCGCGATGTCGTGGAACGCCATCACGTCGTCGTCGTCGACGACGGTCCGCGACGGCAGCTCACCGCGGACGATCCTGCAGAAGAGGCAGTCCGCGCGCGACGATCGATCCTCAGGCATGGATGGGCACTCCGACGGCGGGCTTTGACGGACGATGCGACGTGCCGCGGGCCGGCGGCGGTGAGAGGGACAGGATGCGGCCCGTCACCCGATCCGCCCGTGCCGGGTCGACCTGATCGACCGCGACCCGGGCGATCGCGTTCTCGGGCTCGGCGGCGCTCCCCGTCGAGACCGCCACGAGCGTGTGATCGGCGGCGTGGCCGACCCATCGGCCGTCGTCCAGGCGCGTCTCGAGCAGGACGTCCGCGATCGCGCCGATGTGCTGCGTCGCCCAGCGCGCTCGGGCGGCCGCGGCGACGGCGAGCAGCTCCGCCGCGCGGCCCTTCTTCACGGCCTCGTCGACGTGACCGGCCATCCGCGTCGCCGCGGTGCCGGGACGCTCGGAGTAGCGGAAGACGTGGAG
>JBPYEM010000264.1:0-3343 GCA_051985205.1 Candidatus Limnocylindrales bacterium
GATCGTGCTCTTCACCGACGGCGAGAACAACGAGCAGCCGGACCCGCTCGCCGCCGCCGCGGCCGCGGCGAACCGCGGAATCCGGATCGTGACGATCGGCGTCGGGACCACGACCGGGACGGTCCTCGATCTGGATGGGTTCAAGGTCCAGACGGCGCTCGACGAGGAGCTCCTCCAGCAGGTCGCGGCAACGACCGACGGGACCTACCATCCGGCCGCCAGCCTCGACCCGGGCACGGTCTACGACGAGCTGGGCCGGCACCTCGTCGCGCGCGACGAGGACATCGAGCTGACGGCGCTCGTCGCCGGGCTGGGGCTGATCCTCCTCCTCATCGGCGTCGGCACCTCGATCGTCCGGACGGGCCGGCTGCCATGACCTTCCTGTGGCTCGGCCTCCTGGTCCTGCTCGCGGTCGTGCCAGCCCTGATCGCCCTTTACGCCTGGAGCCAGCGTCGGCGCCGGCCACGCGGCGCTCGGTACTCGAGCCTGTCGCTCGTCCGCGCGGCGCTCCCCGGCTCGTCGCGGGTCCGGCGGCATCTGCCGTTCGCCCTCTTCGCCGCCGGCGTCACGGCGCTCGTCGTCGCCCTCGGCCGGCCGGCGATGGTCCTGAGCGTGCCGGCGAACGAGACGACGATCATCCTCTCGATCGAC
Organism: Candidatus Limnocylindrales bacterium; assembly: GCA_051985205.1. Taxonomy (GTDB): domain Bacteria; phylum Chloroflexota; class Limnocylindria; order Limnocylindrales; family CSP1-4; genus CF-46. The sequence continues at coordinate 652 of JBPYEM010000264.1, forward strand.
GTGTCGGGGAGCATGTGCTCGAGCGACATCGCCCCGACGCGGCTGGAAGCGGCGGAGGACGCCGCCGTGAAGTTCGTGACGAGCCAGGGCCCGAACGCGCAGATCGGGATCGTCGCGTTCAGCGGCTTCGCGGCCGTGATCCAGCCCCCGACCCGTGATCAGCGCCTGCTGATCGAGGCGATCCGCAGCCTGACCACCGGTCGACGGACGGCCATCGGCAGCGGGATCCTCGCCTCGATCGACGCGATCTCCGAGATCGATCCGGCCGTTCCTCGGAGCGTCCTGCCCGGCCGGCCGGGCGTCGAGCCGCCGCCGGTGCTCAAGGGCGCGTACGTGCCCGACATCGTGGTCCTGTTGACGGACGGCGCGAACAACGCGGGTCCGGAGCCGGTCGATGCGGCCCAGCAGGCGGCCGACCGCGGCCTGCGCGTCTACACGATCGGATTCGGGACCGCCGAAGGCGGCCAGCTCGAGGCCGTCTGTCGCCAGCAGTTCCTCGGCAACGAGCCGGGCGCGGGAGGTGGCGGAGGCGGCGGTGGTGCGTTCGGTGGCGGCGGAGCGTTCGGCGGCGGCGCCGGCGGGTTCCGGCGCGGGATCGACGAGAACACGCTGCGCCAGGTCGCCGATCTGACCGGCGGGACGTACTACCCGGCAGAGAGCGCCGACGAGCTGGAGCACGTCCTCGCGGGCCTGCCGACGAACCTGATCACGAAGCACCAGGTCGTGGAGGTCAGCGCAGGGTTCGTCGGCCTCGGCGGATTGCTCGCGGCGCTGGCGATGCTCCTCGGTCGGGCCTGGCGGCCGTTGCCCTGATCTGGATCTCACCGACGCGGCCGGTTCCGGTCCCGTGACCGCGCCCGCCGTCCCCGTGCTTCCTCCCGAGCATGACGCCTAGCGGAGCACCTCGCGGGCGACCGCGATCGCCCGGTCGATGGCCGCGCCGTCGACGTCAAGATGCGTCACCGCCCGGAGCATCCGGGGACCGAAGCCGCTGAAGCGGATGCCACGGTCGGCGAATGCGGCCAGCACCGCCTCGCCGTCGAGCTCGCCCGTCAGCTCGAACAGGACGATGTTCGTCTCGACCGTCGAGGGATCCAGGCGAACGGTCGGAACCTCCGCGATCGCCTCGGCGAACCGGCGGGCGTTCGCATGGTCGTCGGCCAGCCGGTCGATGTGATGATCCAGGGCATACAGGCCGGCCGCGGCCACGATCCCGGCCTGGCGCATCGCGCCGCCCATCCGCTGCTTCTGGCGCCAGGCCTCGGCGATGAACTTCGCGGACCCGGCGAGGCAGGCGCCGATCGGCGCGCCCAGACCCTTCGTGAAATCGATCCAGGCGGAATCGAACGGCGCGGCCCAGTCCCGCGCGGTGACGCCGCTCGCGACGACGGCATTCATCAGCCGCGCGCCGTCCAGATGGGTCGCCAACCCGCGCCGGCGCGCCAGGTCCGTCACGTCGCGGACCCGGTCCAACGGCCAGATCGATCCGCCGCCGAGGTTGCTGGTCTGCTCGACCCAGAGCAGCCGCGACCTCGGCATCTCCCGCCAGTCAGGTCGGATCGCGGCCTCGGCCGTTGCGGCATCGTATTGGCCGCGCTCGCCGTCGAGCGGCCGGACCTGGACTCCGGCGTTCGCCGCGATCCCACCGACCTCGAAGTGGATCGGATGGGCCAGACGGTGGGCAATCAGCTCGTCGCCCGGCCGGGTGTGGACCCGGATCGAGACCTGGTTGGCCATCGTCCCGGACGGCAGGAACAGCGCGGCCTCCTTGCCGAGCAGCTCGGCGACGCGCTCCTGGAGTCGAAGAACGGTCGGATCCTCGCCCAGCTGTTCGTCGCCGACCTCGGCGTCCGCCATCGCCCGCCGCATCTCGGGCGTCGGGCGCGTGACGGTGTCGCTGTAGAGGTCGACGTCGATCGGCATGGGCCTCCTCGCTCGTTCGTCAGTGGGCAGCGTGGATCACGGCGTGGCCGCTGCCGCGCGCGATCAGCCAGCGGTTCACCGGCCAGGCCACGATCCCCGCCAGGAGGAGGGAGAACGCCAGGCTCGACCAGAAGAGCGCGTCGGTGACGCCCGCGGCCATCGCCCCCGGGATCACCACGACCGTGGCCGTGTCGACGGCCTCCATGGTCGCGATCGAGACCGTGTCCGAGGCGAACGCGAGTCGACCGGCCCGAGACAGGGGGATGCCGCCCCGAACCAGCGAGCGGACCGTCAGGCCGTAGCCGAAGACGAAGGCGAGCACGATCGAGATGACGACCGACGGCAGATCGTGCCAGGCGAGTGCCGTCGAGATGACCATCCCGGCGACCTCGCCGATCGAGCAGCCGGTCAGGCAGTGGACGGTCGCCTGCGTGGCGAGCCGATTGAGGTCGGTCGCGGTCGGCTCGCGCCCGTGATCCGCATGCATCCTCGGACGGTACTGCCTCCGCGCTCGCATGCGCGGAGCCGTGGCGGTGTCTTCGGCCACTCGAGCACGCGAACGGGCCCGCCTTGCCGAAAGTCGTTGCGCGTGCAACAATCGGATCACCCGGATCGGCCGAGCGCCCAGGGAGGGCGCCACGGATCGCCGCCCACGAACGGGACACAACCAGCCATGGCCGTCGAGCCCATCAGCCTTCCGATCGCAGCGTCGGACGCCCAGATCGAGCGCGTCGCGGAGCGCCTCCGCGAGCAGAACATCGAAGTCCTC
>JBPYEM010000265.1:0-3167 GCA_051985205.1 Candidatus Limnocylindrales bacterium
ATGATCCTCGGCTGCCACGCCTCGCCGGGCTCGCAGACGCAGGGCTTCGACGCCCAGCTCGATCCGACGGTCGTCCTCGAGCGGGTCGCCCGCACGGACGCCCGGGTGATCGTCTGCGGCCATACTCACCTGCCGGAGGTTCGCGACCTCGGCTGGAAGCTGATCGTCAACGACGGATCCGCGGGCTACGCCTTCGACGGCGACCCGACAGCCTCATGGGCGCTCGTGGAGCTCGAGTCCGGCGAGATCCGGGCGGAGATCCGCCGGGCGGAGTTCGACACGATGGCCGTTGCGAACGCGATCTCGGCGCGCGGCCTCGCGGGCGACGTCTACCGCGCGGCCACCGTCCGCACCGGCAAGCTGGTCCGATGACGGAGCAGATCGCCCCCTCGGCCTGGCCCGAGCGCCCGCGACGGGTCGTCGTGACCGGGATGGGGATGCTCACCGCGATCGGCAACGACGTCCCGACGACGTGGGCGCGCCTCGTCGAGGGTCGCTCCGGGATCGCCAGGATCGCCTCGTTCGACCCGTCGCGGCTCCAGGCCCAGATCGGCGGCGAGGTGAAGGACTTCGATGCGTCCGGCGTCCTCGACAAGAAGGACATGCGCCGGACGGACCGCTACATCCAGTTCGGCCTGGTGGCTGCCCGGGAAGCGATGGACCGGGCGGGCCTGCCCGCCCGACTCGAGGGGGAGGAGGCCGAGCGGACCGGGGTGATCCTCGGCACGGGGCTGGGCGGGGTCGGGACGCTCGTGGATGGGATCACGATCAACGCGCTGCGAGGACCCGACCGGATCAGCCCGTTCCTGATCCCGATGGGCATCCCGAACGTCGGTGCCGGCCAGGTGGCGATCAGCTTCGGGATGACGGGGCCGAACTTCACGACCGTCTCTGCGTGTGCGACGGGCGGCCACGCAATCGGCGAGTCGTGGGAGACGATCCGCCGCGGTGACGCCGACGTGATGATCGCGGGCGGTGCGGAAGCCGGGATCTACGAGCCGCTCATGGGCGGCTTCGACTCGATGCGGGCGCTGTCGCGCCGGAACGACGACCCCGAGGCCGCCTCCCGGCCGTTCGACCAGGGCCGCGACGGATTCGTGCCGGGCGAAGGCTGCGGGGTCGTCATCCTCGAGGAGCTCGAGCATGCCAGGGCGCGCGGCGTCGAGATCCTCGCCGAGATCGTCGGCTACGGTGCGACCGCCGACGCCTCCCATATCACGCTGCCCGCCCCGGGCGGCATCGGTGCGGTCCGGGCGGCGCGCCGCGCCCTGGCGAAGGCCGGTCTTCAGCCGACCGACATCGCCCATGTGAATGCCCACGCGACCTCGACGCCCGAGGGCGACAAGTCCGAGCTGCAGGCGATCAAGACGATCTTCGGCGACCACGCCGCGAAGCTCTCGATCACGGCCAACAAGTCGATGATCGGCCACACCCTGGGCGCGGCGGGTGCGATCGAGGCGATCGCCACCGTCCAGACGATGCGCGAGGGCTGTGTCCCGCCGACGATCAATCTCCACGATCCGGATCCGGCCGCCGAAGGCCTGAACCTCACCCCGAACGTCGCCCAGCGGCAGGACGTCCCGATCGCGCTCTCGAATTCGTTCGGGTTCGGCGGCCAGAACACGGCGCTGATCTTCCGGAGGTGGCCGGCATGACGGACATGCCGGACGGGCTGACCGGCCCGGCCGAGATGACGGGCCCGGCCGAGATGGCCGACCTGACCCCGGATCCCACGGCCGCGTCTGAGGCCGCGGCGACGCCTCCGCTCGACCCGGGCGACGCGTCCCTGCTCGCGCTCGTCGACCGGCTGGGGGTGCTGCTCGACCGCAGCGACCTGTCCGAGCTCGCCGTGGAGGCGGGGTCGACGCGCCTCGTCCTGCGCAAGCCCTCGGCCGTTGCTCCGCTCCCTGCGGCGGCAGCGAGCGCGGTCGCCGCGGACGCGACGCGTGCCCCGGGCCAGGTGACCACGGAGCCGGCGGCAGCCACGGCCGACGCCGCCGCGGCCGCCGGTCCGACCCGGCCGAGCGTGAAGGCCCCGCTGACCGGCATCTGGTACGGCTCGCCGGCTCCCGGCTCCGCGCCCTTCGTCGCCGTCGGTCGCGAGGTCGCGGTCGGCCAGGTCATCGGCCTGATTGAGGCGATGAAGCTCTTCAACGAGATCAAGTCGGATCTCGCGGGCCGCGTCGCCCGCATCGTCCCGGACAACGGCGCGCTGGTGAAGGCGAAGCAGCCCCTGATCGAGGTCGACCCGCTGTGAACGACGCCACGAACGGGACGTCGCCCGCCCGGCGCGCCCATGTCACCGGCTGGGGCCGCTACGCGCCAGCCCAGGTCCTGACGAACGCCGACCTCGAGAAGATGGTCGACACGTCCGATGAGTGGATCCGGACACGGACCGGCATCCGCGAGCGGCGGGTCGCAGCAGCCAACGAGACCACCGCGTCGATGGGCGCGGTCGCCGGGCTCCGGGCGATCCATACCGCGGGCCTCCAGCCCGACGACATGGACCTGATCATCCTCGCCACGCTGACCCCGGACTACTGGATGCCGTCGACCGCCGCGCTCGTCAAGGAGGCGATCGGCAACACCAAGGCCACGGCATTCGACGTGATGGCCGCCTGCTCCGGGTTCGTGTACGGGTTCGCGACGGCCCAGGCGTACATCCAGGCGGGCCTCGCGAAGCACGTCCTCGTCGTCGGCTCCGAGCTGCTGACCCGGTTCCTGGACTACACGGACCGGAGCACGTGCATCCTGTTCGGTGACGGCGCCGGCGCCGTCGTGCTCTCCGCCTCCGATGAGCCCGGGGGCGCCCTCGGGATCGAGATGACGACCGAACCGCAGGGCGCCTACATGATCTGGCTGCCGGCCGGCGGGTCGAAGGCGCCGCCCTCCGCCGAGACGATCCGCCGCGGCGAGCACTACGTCCGGATGGAGGGCAACCAGACCTACCGGTTCGCGACGAAGACGATGGCGACGACCGCGCTCGAATCCATCCGTCGGTCCGGCCTCGAGCCGTCCGACGTCGACCTCTTCATCCCGCACCAGGCGAACGTCCGCATCATCGAGGCGGTCGCGAAGGGCCTCGACCTGCCGATGGACCGGATGTACACGAACGTCCAGAAGTACGGCAACACCTCGGCGGCGTCCGTGCCGATCGCGCTCGCGGA
>JBPYEM010000266.1:0-4684 GCA_051985205.1 Candidatus Limnocylindrales bacterium
GCGCGGAGGTCGAGCGGCGGGCCGAGGCGGAGCGGGCCCTCCGCGAGATCGGCGGCCGGATCACGACGCTTCGCGACCCGGCGGAGGTGCTCCAGCTCGCCGTCGACGAGGCGGCCGCCCTCCTCGGCGCCGACGGTGCCCGGATCGACCTCCTGAACGAGGCGGACGGCGCCCTCTACTGGGCGTACGACGCGGTCACCGGTCGTCGCCCCGGCCTCGGGCCGATCGGAGGAACTGGCGAGGCGAAGGCCGGCGAGGGGATCTCCGGTCGAGCGGTCCGAGAGCTCCAGCCCGTCTTCACCGGCGACTACCTCAACGACGAGCGGTTCGAGCACGCCGAGGCGCCGGACCAGCACGTCCGGAAGCACGCGATCCGGTCCGTCGTCGCGGTTCCGCTCGTCGCGGACGGCGAGCCGCTCGGCACGCTCACGGTCTACACCGGTGACGTCGATGCGTTCACGGAGCCCGACGCCCGGCTGCTGGAGGCGCTGGCGGCGCAGGCGTCGATCGCCATGACGAACGCGGGGCTGATCGAGCAGCTGGCCGCGTCCCAGGCCGACGAACGGAGGCGGGCCACCGAAGAGCGGGCGCTCCGCCAGATCGCCGCGCGGATCACCGCGATCCGCGACCCCGGGGAGCTCCTCCAGGACGTCGTCGACGAAGCGGCCCGGCTCCTCCACGCGGAGCGCGTCCGGATCGACCTGATCGGGCGGGACGCGGGCCGCCTCGGCTACACGTTCCGCGGCGCGGGCGCGCACATCGGCGGCGCCGCCGTCGACGAGGTGGGGGAGCCGTACCGATACGGCGCGTCGGGCAAGGCGATCGAGGAACGCCGGACGATCGTGGTCGACGACTACTTCCACGACGACTCGTTCAGCCACGATCCGGAGCTGGATCGGGCCGTCGCGGACGACGGGGTGAACTCGCTGGTCATCACGCCGCTGATCGTCGAGGGGACGCTGCTCGGCGTCCTGCAGGTCGGCGGCAGCGACGTCGCCGCGTTCGGTCCCGAGCAGGTGGCGCTCGCCGAGGCGCTTGCCCACCAGGCCGCGATCGCGATCGGCAACTCCCGGCTCGTCACGGCCCTCGAACGCTCGGCAGACGAGATCCGGCGGCGGGCCGCCGCGGAGCAGGAGCTGCGCGAGATCGCGACGACGATCACCGCGATCCGCGACCCGGAGGAGCTGCTCCAGCAGGTGACCGATGCCGCCCGACGCCTCCTCGACGCGCAGCGGTCGCAGCTCGACATCGTCGACCCGGAGACCGGGCTGATCCGCTGGAGCGTCGCGTCGGGCGAGGGCGAGTTCGGCGTCGACCTGCCCGGGACCCACCAGGGAGTCGCCGGCGAGATCGGGATCAACGCCGCGGCCATCGAGGCGCGACGGGCCGTCGTAACCGGCGACTACCTCTCGGATCCGCGCGTGATGCACGTCGCCGAGTCGGACGACTACGTCCGGAAGGTCGGGATCCGGTCCGTCGTCGCGGTGCCGCTCATGGCGGAGGACCGCCTCCTCGGCGTCCTGAAGACCGCGACCACGCGGCGCGACGCGTTCGACGACGAGGATGCGGCGCTGATGGCAGCGTTCGCCGACCAGGTGGTCGTCGCCATCCAGAACGCCCGCCTGATCGACGAGCTGCGGCGGTCGCGCGAGGAGATCTCCCGTCGCGCCGACGCCGAGCGGGCAGTCCGCGAGATCGCGGCCAACATCTCCGCGCTCCGCGACACGGACGCGATCCTGCAGCAGACGGTCGACGAAGCGCGACGTCTCCTGAAGTCGACCTCGGCCCGGATCGACATGCTCGACGACGACGGGATCACGCTCCGCTGGGCGTATGCGTCGGGCGAGGACGCGATCCGGACGCGCGGGGCCGGCTTCGATGCCGAGTTCCGGCTGGGGGAGGGGATCGCCGGCCGGACCGTCGCGACGGGCGAGGCGTTCCGGACCGCCGACTACCTCGCCGACGACCGGTTCGAGCATGTCGGCCGCTCCGACGCGCTGGTTCGCGAGACGGGCTTCCGATCCGTGCTCGCGGCCCCGCTCCGTGGCGAATCGGGCTCGCTGGGCGCGATCTCCGTGAGCAGCGGCGAGGTCGACCATTACGACGAGACCCAGGCGGAGCTGCTCCAGGGGCTCGCCGACCAGGCCGCGATCGCGATCCAGAACGCGCGGCTGATCGAGGAGCTCGATCGGTCGTCGATCGAGCTCGCCCGGCGCGCGGACGCCCAGCAATCCCTGCGCGAGATCGCGGCGAGGATCACCGCGATCCGCGAGCCCGGCTCGCTCCTGCAGCAGGTCGTCGATGCGGCGAAGCGCCTCGTCGAGGCCGATGGGTCGGTCCTCGATCTCATCGACCCCGATGGAGCCGCGCTCCGCTGGTCGTTCGACGCCGGCGTCGGAGACGTCTTCAGCCCGGACGAGATCGCCCAGATGACGATCCCGGTCGGGGTCGGGGCCACCGGCGAGGCCGTCGCCGAGAACCGGGTGATCCTCGAGGCCGAGGACCCGAAGTCATTGTTCCCGGACGGTCCGGTCAACGACCTCTTCTTCGACCGAACGGGCTACTGCTCGATGATCATCGCCCCGGTCAACGGGGAGTCCGGACCGCTCGGCGCGCTCGAGGTCTACGCGACCCGGCCGAACGCGTTCGACGAGGACGACGCCGGCGTCATCCGGTCCCTTGCCGCACAGGCGGCGATCGCGATCACGAACGCCCGCCTGATCGAGGAGCTGAACCAGTCCCGACGGCACATCATCCGGCGCGCGGAGGCGGAGCAATCCCTCCGCGAGATCGCCGCCCGGATCACGGCGATCCGCGACACGGGCGAGCTCCTCCAGCACGTCGCAGACGAGGCGGCCCGGCTCCTTGCAAGCGAGGGCGCGATCATCGATCTCCTCGATCCGGTCAGCGGCACGCTGTCGCTCGGCTACGTGTCCGGCATCGATCAGGAGCGATCCGACCGCTGGGCCACGAGCCGCGTCGGCGAGGACATCGTTCGCCGGGCGCTGACGACACGACTGCCACTGTCGACGACGGACTACCTCGGCGATCCACGGTTCGAGCTGGATTCCCATGGTTCCGCGGTCGCGAACGAGATCGGGCTGCGGTCGATCGCGATCGCGCCGCTCGTCTCGGAGCGGGGCGTTCTCGGCACGCTGGCGGTGTTCTCGGCGACCCCGGGTACCTTCGGCGCGGACGAGGCGAGCCTCCTCGGCGCGCTCGCGGACCAGGCGGCCATCGCGATGCTGAACGCCCGCCTCATCGACGAGCTGGAGGCGTCCCAGAAGGAGCTGGCGGCGCGGGCCGAGACGGAGCGCTCCCTCCGCGACATCGCCGCCCGGATCACGTCGCTCGGCGACCCCGGCGAGCTCCTCGCCCGGGTGGTCGAGGAGTCCCGACGGCTGCTCGGCTCGGATGGCGCGCACCTGACCCGGATGTCGGACGACGGGACCTACCTCGTGCCGGTGATCGTGGCGGGCGGCATGGACACCTCGACCGAGGACTGGCTGAAGGGCATGGAGTTCCCGCTCGGTGGCGGGATCAACGGCCTCGCCGCCGAGGAGGTCCAGCCGGTCTGGACCTACGACTACGAGACGGACCCGCGGATCCCCCACGAGCCGGACGACGACCTCGCCGCGACTCGACTCGGGCTGCGAGGCATGGCCGCCGCACCGCTCCGGGCGCCGGCCGGGGAGGTGATCGGCACGCTGGCCGTCTCCTATCGCGAGCCGCGGGAGATCCTGCCGGACGAGCTGGACCTGCTCCAGGGCCTCGCCGACCAGGCGGCGATCGCGCTGACGAACGCCAACCTGTACGAGCTGCTCGGCGAATCGGAGGCTCGCTACCGGAACCTCGTCCAGAACTCACCGGACTTGATCTGGTCGATCGATGCGGACGCGCGGTTCACGTTCGTCTCCGACGCGACGTCCCGGCGGCTGACCGGCTGGGCGGCGGACGAGCTGCTGGGCCGGCACTTCGGAGCGCTCGTCCACGAATCGTCGCAGGAGGTCGCGGAGGTCGACTGGACCGCCGGCATCGGCGACGGACCGGGTGGTCGCGAGCTCCGCGGCCGGGTGAACCTCCTCCACAAGGACGGCCATCCCATCCCGGCGGAGTTCATCGCCTTCGCCGCGACGGACGACGCCGGCCGGTTCGCCGGTGCGAACGGCAGCGTCCGCGACATGAGCGAGCAGACCCGCCTGGAGCGGGAGCTGCGCGAATCCGAGGAGCGGTTCCGGTTCCTGATCGAGAACTCGCCCGACATCATCTTCGCGATCGATCCGGGCGGCCGGTTCACCTACGTGTCGGACACGGTTCGGCGCTCGCTCGGCGTCGAGCCCGACACGCTGATCGGGACGCGGTTCCAGGACCTGATCCTGTACGGCGACGAGGACGTGCCAGGCGATCGCTTCGCGATGCTCGCCGAGAACCCGGACCTCGAGCTGACCAACCGGATCCACCTGCGCGCCGCCGATGGGCGAGCACTGCCGTTCGAGGTCAGCTCCGTCGGCGTCCGGCGCGACGGCGCCTTCGCGGGGATCCAGGGGGCCGCCCGGGACATCACGGAGCGCGAGCGGCTCGAGCGCGAGCTCCGCGGATCGGAGGAGCGCTACCGGTTCCTCGTCGAGAACTCGCTGGACATCGTGTTCTCGACCGATGCCGACGGCGTCTTCACCTTCGTCTC
>JBPYEM010000267.1:0-4660 GCA_051985205.1 Candidatus Limnocylindrales bacterium
ACGGCGGGAGGACCGGCATGAGCGGGCCGCGTCCCGCGACCCAGATCGCGTCGGCCGCGACCGCGGCCGGCAGCATCTACGACCTCGGCTACCGCCGCTACGAGGGACCGCGGCTCGGTCGGGCCTATGCGATCCGTGCCCTCGCCTTCGACAGCTTCCGGACGTCGTACGGGATCGGCCACGGCGGGCGCGCGAAGATCGGCCCCGTCGTGCTGGGCGCGCTGGCGCTCCTGCCCGCGGTGATCGTCGTGGGCGTCCTCGCGATCGCGGCCCGGATCGGCGCGCCGGAGCAGCCGTTCCAGGGCGCCTTCCCGCTCAGCTACGACACCTACTACCGGTCGATCGCGCCGATCATCGGCCTGTTCTGCGCGGCCCAGGCGCCGGAGCTGTTCGCTCGCGATCAGCGCCACGGGATCGTCGCGCTCTATTTCGCGCGTGCACTCCGCCGGACCGACTACGCGCTCGCCCGCCTCGTCGGGTTCGGGCTCGCGCTCCTCCTGCTCCTGCTCGTCCCGATGGTCGTCCTCTTCGTCGGCCGGGTGCTCCTCTCCACGGATGTCGCCGGCGCCCTCGGCGACAACCTCCCGAGCGTGCTGCCGATCGTGGCCCAGGCGCTCGTCCTCACCGGGGTGTTCGGCGGGCTCGCGATGGCCGTCTCCGCATACACGCCGCGACGGGCCTACGCCGTCGCCGCATCGATCGCGCTGTTCACCCTGCCAGGCGTCGTCGCGGAGATCGTGATCGGCCTGGGATCCGGCGGGGTCGGGAACTGGCTCGTGCTCCTCAGCCCCGGCACGATCCTCGACGGGACGTCGGCGCTGTTCTTCGGCAAGCCGTTGCCCGAACGCCTCTTCTTCTTCGACCTGCCGGTCTGGTCGTTCCTCGCCAGCGCCCTCGTCGTGACGGCGATCACCGTCCTGGCGTCGGTCCGTCGGTTCGTCCGGATGGCGGTCTGAGATGACGGCTCCCGCACCGACCGGATCGGCGACCGCCCCGGATCCCGATCATGCCCCGGACTCGTCGGCAGCGGCTGCCCCGCCGCTGACCGCTCCGACGGCGCCGACGGTGCCGACGGTCGGCACGGCCGTCGACCGGAGCCAGCCGATCGTCCTCGACCGCGTCTCGCGCTGGTACGGCAACGTCGTCGCGGTCAACGACATCAGCTTCGCGCTGGGTCCCGGGGTCACCGGCCTCCTCGGCCCGAATGGCGCGGGCAAGTCGACGATCCTGCATCTGCTCTCCGGCCTGCTTCGGCCGTCGTCCGGCACCGTCCTCATCGCCGGTCAGCCTGCCTGGCACGACCCGTCGGTCTACCGCCAGATCGGGCTGGTGCCCGAGCGAGAGGCGGTGCAGTCGTTCCTGACCGGGCGGCAGTTCGTGACCCTCGCCGCGCGGCTCCAGGGCGTCGAGGACGCACCGGCCGCCGCCGCGCGGGCGATCGAGACCGTGGACCTGACCGGTGCGGCGGATCGCGCCGTCGGGACGTACTCGAAGGGGATGCGGCAGCGGGCGAAGATCGCCGCCGCGCTCGTCCACGAGCCACCGATCCTGTTGCTCGACGAGCCGTTCAACGGGATGGATCCGCGGCAGCGGCTGCACATGATGGATCTGCTCCGGGAGATGGCGGGCGGCGGCCGGACGATCCTGTTTAGCTCCCACATCCTCGAGGAGGTGGAGCGGCTGGCGGACAGCATCCTCGTGATCTACGCGGGCCGGCTTGCCGCGTCCGGCGACTACCGCGAGATCCGGCGGCTGATGACGGATCGTCCGCACACCTTCCGGGTCCGCTCGTCGGACGATCGCCGACTGGCGGCCGCGTTCATGGCGGAACCTGCCGTCTTCGCCACGGAGCTGCGGGACGACCGGCTGAGCGTCCAGGTCTCGGAGTTCTCCGGCTTCACGCGCGCGGTCGCGCGCGTGGCGCGCGACGCCGGCGTGCGGTTGCTCGAGGTCGCCCCCACGGACGACTCGCTCGAGAGCGTGTTCGAGTACCTCGTGAGCCGGCGATGACGGTCTCGCGGGCACGGACGGTGAACCGGCTCGACGCGATGGTCGCGATCGCCGTGGTCACCGCTCGGGCGCTGGTCGGACGGCGCCGGTCGCTGCTGATGCTGCTCCTCGCCGGGGCACCGGTGCTCCTCGCGCTGCTCGTGCGACTCGGGGGCCGGGGCTCGACCGGGTCGGCGCTCGTGCCGGCGCTGGAGGGAATGCTCGTGACGACGGTCCTGCCGCTCGTCTCGCTCGTCTTCGGGACGGCGGCGCTGGGCAGCGAGCTGGACGACGGCACCGCCGTCCACATCCTCACCAAGCCCATCCCGCGCTGGGCCATCGTCCTGTCGAAGCTCGTCGTCGCCGGTGGCTTGACCGCCGTCCTCCTGGTCGCCTCGACCTTCGTCACGGGGACGCTGCTGGGCGGTGAGACGTCCACGTCGACCCAGGTGACCGCGGCGTTCGCCGCCGGCGTCGCCATCGGTGCGTTCGTCTACACCGCGATCTTCCTGGCGCTGAGCGCAGCCACGAGCCGTGGCCTGATCCTGGGTCTCGCCTACTCTTTGCTCTGGGAGGGCGTGCTCGCCGGCGCGTTGCCGGGGACGCAGCTGCTCAGCGTTCACGAATACGTTCGGGGCATCGTGTCGGTCCTCGCTCCACCGGACACGCTGACCTCCGTCGTGGGTGGCCAGGGGTTCGCGGCGGCGATCGTCGCCCTCGTCGTCATCACGTTGCTGGCCTCGCTCCGGCTCGGCGTCTACGAGGTCCGCGCGGCCGAGTAGGACGAACGGGCTGTTGCCTCGCGCACCGCCGAAGCCCGACGATCCGCCCATGCCGGTCGACCTCGTCGTCTTCACCGCGGATCGCCGCATCGCCGGCGCGATCCCGCTCGCCGACGATCGGGCGAGCGACATGTTGAACTCCGTGCCGCGGGTCGTGATGCGCGGTGCCGAGATCTCCGACCTCGTGAACGGCGGGACCGAGCGCGCCGACGTGGCAGTCGCGATCGGCTCGATCATCGCGGTGGCGACCAGCGGCCGCGCCGGTCTCGAGGCCCTGCGGCGAAGGACGGACCTCCACCGCGCCCGGGTCGGGATGATCCGCTACATCGTCTCGGGTTGGCTCCACGTGCCGGTCGGCAACCAGGCGGACCTCGACACGGACCAGCCGCACGTCGCCCTCGCGGGTCGCGACGTCCTCGTGCCGCTGACGGACGCGTCCATCACGTACGAGGGACCGACGCAGGCCGTGACGGAAACGGCCGAGACGATCCTCGTCAACCGCGCCCATGCGACCTGGATCGACCTCGACGAGCGGGCCGACGGTGACGACGCCCGGCTCCTCGAGAAGCCGGTCGTGTATCACGCGGCGATGGCAAAGAACCTGCCCGGACGCTGAGCTCGCGCCCCAATCGTCCCCGGCGCTGAGGCGACCGCGAAGCCCGAGACGACCGCGGCGACGGATGCGACAGGGCGCGCCGCAGCGGGTCGACTACTCCGCGATCGGAACCCCCAGGACGTTGAAGCCGCCGTCGACGTAGATCACCTCGCCGGTCACCGCCGACGAGAGGTCGGAGGCGAGGTAGACCGCCGTCCGGCCCACGTCCTCGATCGTGATGTTCGACCGGAGCGGCGCGACCTCCGCGAAGTCGCCGTAGAGCTTCTTGAACCCGCCGATCCCCGCCGCCGCCAGCGTCCGGACGGGCCCCGCGCTGATCGCATTGACCCGGATGCCCTCCGGCCCGAGGTCGGCCGCCAGGTATCGGACGGACGCCTCGAGCGATGCCTTGGCGACGCCCATCACGTTGTAGTTGGCCACGACCTTCTCCGCGCCGTAGTAGGTCAGGGTGAAGACCGAGGAGCCGCGTCGGAGATGGGGCAGCGCAGCCCGGGTGATCCCGACCAGGGAGTAGGCCGACACGTCCTGGGCGAGGGCGAAGCCATCCCGGGAGGTATCGACGAAGCGCCCGGTGAGATCCTCGCGCTTCGCGAAGGCGAGGGCATGGACGAGGACGTCGAGATCGTCGTGCGTCTCGGCCCAGCGGGCGAACACCCGGTCGACGTCCTCGTCGCGCTGGACGTCGCAGGGCTCCACGAACGTCGAGCCGAGGCGGTCCGCCAGCGGCCGGACGCGCTTCTCGATCAGGGACTCGATCGACGAGAAGCCGACCTCCGCGCCCTCGGTGTGGAGCGCCTGGGCGATCCCCCAGGCGATCGAGTGGTCGTTCGCAACGCCGAAGATCAGCGCCGACTTTCCGTCGAGCAGGCCCATCCGTCCCTCCGCCGCGCCGCCGGTCGGCGGCGACATCGGTGTCGAGGATAGTCCCGGCCGCCGGGCTGGACGCGGCGGCCTGGAATGCCGGAAGCCGGGCGCCGTGACGGCGGGGCTGGACCGGGCGGGCGGGACCGGGCGGGCGGGACCGGGCGGGCTGGACGCGGCGGGCCTGGAGGACGCCGCTCGAGCAGACGGAGGAGCGACCGGCGGCCTAGGTTCCCCGCGTGATCCGGACGTCGTAGAAGCCGGCCTCGACGAGGCTCTCCGTCCCGGCGTCCGTCGCCGAGAACCGGATCCGGACCGTCTTGCCGACGAACGGCGTCATGTCGATCGCCGCAAGATGCCAGCTCGCATTCCATTCCGCCGTGAGCCCGCCGTGCTTGCGAAGGACCGTCGT
>JBPYEM010000268.1:0-7049 GCA_051985205.1 Candidatus Limnocylindrales bacterium
CGCGGCGTGAGACGTCGCGCGAGCCGCGCCGGGAGACGCCTCGTGAGACGTCGCGCTCGGCGCGGCAGGAGACGTTGGGCGCGGCGCCGCGACCAGACCCGGCGTCGCCGCCGAACTCGGCGGCCGCATCGATCCGTCGCCGGCGACCCGCCCGGGCGGGGACACCGAAACGCCCGCCGGTGAACCGACGGGCGTCGTTCGTTCGGGTTCGGCCGTCGCGCCGCCCGGCGCGACGGCGTCCGGGTCGCCGATCAGGCGCCTTCGCGATCGAGCTCGAGCAGGTCGTCCTCCTGCTCCTCGGTGACCTTCAGCCAGACGAACAAGCCGGCGAGGACGATGAGCGGGATGACGATCAGAGCGGCAAGCGTGATGCCGAGGGCGACGGCGACGGTCTTGAGTGCCTTCATGGTTTGGACCTCCGGTGCTGCTGAGCTGGACTCGATGGGTGGTTGGGCTTCGGATGGCGGCTCGCCGCGACGGCTGCCGCGAGTGCTCCGGCGCGAGCGCTAGGCGGTCGCGGCCGGCTTGGCGATCGGGACGCGGAGTGTCGGTCCCTGCGAGACGAGCGACGAGATGTCGTCCCGGGTGAACTCTGCGAGGACGTGGTTGCCGCCGTGCTGGCCGCCCATGAAGAGCCGCACGACGAACGCCCCGTCCTGCTCGAAGAAGAAGACGTCGCGCGGCTTCTGGTCGTCCATGTACCGGCCGATGACGCGGAGCGCCGTCTCGTAGAAGCCGGCGTCGCGGTGCGGCTCCGGCCCGGGCTTGCCGCGCCGCGCGATCGATTCCTCCATGAACCGGGCGATGTCGTCGTCGAGGAACGTCAGCGTCTCCTTGACCTGCTGTCCCATCGATTCGGACCACGCACCGCCGGCCGCGCCGGCTGCCACGATCCCCTGGACGATGAAGCCGTCCGGCGCCTCGACGAGGAGGATCTCGCGCATCCCACGCTGGTCGATGAAGGCGCCGATCGAGCGGAACACCTCCTCGAAGTCCTGGCGCGGACTGCCCTCGTAGATGCGCATCGGGCCTCCTTGATCGGCGGAGCGGTCAGGAGCCGGTGGTCTGGTCGAGCAGGCCGCGATCCTTCGCGCGGCGGTCGCTCACTCGGAACACGGCAACCGAGGCGAGTGTAGCCACCGCCCCGGTCGCCAGCAACACGAGGACGATCGTCAGGGGGTCCGGAGCCGGCGCCCCGCTGAGCTGCGAGAAAAGCGTTCCCGGACCACCGATCCCGCTCACGCCGCCCGGGAACAGCGCGTGCCGAACCCCCTCGATCCACCACGTCAGCGGCGTCAGCAGGCCGACCGCCTGGATCGGCGTCGGGAGCACCGCGAGGGGGAAGACCACGCCGCTCAGTAGGAACAGTGCACCCGCCACTGCCTCCGGATAGGACCACGATTCCTGGCGGGTCTGGAGGCACACCGCGGCGAGCATCAGCCCGATCGCGAGCGTCACCCCGATGCCGAGGACCATCACGATCGCGAAGAGGAGCCAGTCGACACGACCGAGGTCGAACGGCACGCCGAGCACGGCGACCCCCACGGCGATCGTGATCGCCGCCGCCATCGCCCCCACGCCGATCCTCGCCACGCCCCGCCCGAAGATCACGGCGAGGAAGTCGCTCGGGCTGACGTAGACGTACTTGAGCATCCGATAGCGCTCGCGGTCGTCGAGCACCATCCACGCCAGGCCGCTGACGGCGGACTGGACGAAGGACCACAGCGCACTGCCGACGACGACGAAGACGCGGTACTCCGGACGGGCGCCGCCGCTGATGACCTCGAGCATCACGACGAGGATGAACGTGGAGGCGAGCGGCTTCGCGACCGAGTAGATGAAGAAGAGGATCGGGTCGGTCCAGTTCGCCTCCATCTGCCAGCCGAGCCGCGTCGCGGTCACGAACGAGCGGCGGACGTCGTCCCAGCCGCGGCCACGGGTGCGGCGGAGGTCGAAGCCGCCCCATTCCGGCGAGGCGAGACCGGCCGCGTCGGGTCGGATGAGCGGCTCCGCGGTCACGGCCGGCGCTCCGGGTCGCCGGACAGATTCATTGCCACCGGACCGACAGGCGGCCTTCCTCGCGCGCACGCCGCTCCAGCACGGCAAGCGTCAGGCGCGAGAGGCCGATGAAGACGACGACCATCACGACGAGGATCAGTGCCTCGATCCCGGGCGACGGGGTGCCAAGCGGGTACGCCGCACCGGCGAAGGCGAGCTGGCGGATGGCGTCGAGACCCACCGCAAGCGGGAGGAGCGCGATCGCCAGCGACCCGAGCACGCCCAGCCGGCCCACCGGGAAGTTGAGGCCGGAGACGAAGTAGACCGGCTCCATCATCAGCTGGGTCAGGTGCCACGCCTCGCGACCCCACATCAGGAACAGGCCCGCGAGCATCATCCCCAGGCCGTAGAGCGCGGCGAGCGTCAGGAAGAACACCGCGATCAGCAAGGCCCACTGGTCGACGGCGTAGCTCACGCCGAACAGGACGGACGAGATGACGAGCACGGCGGCTGCCCGGGTCGAGCTCATCACGAAGCCACCGACCGCCATTCCGAAGAGGACGGCCATGATGTGCATCGGGGCGGCGAAGTAGAGCTCCAGGTTGCCCTGGCTCTTCTCCCACCACAGTTGCTGGGCCATCATCCAGATCACGTTCAGCCAGAACGCTGTCATCGCCCCACCGAGCACGGCGAACCCGACGTACTGCGGCGGCGCCTGCAGGGCGCGGTAGACGAAGACGTACGCGGACGTCGCGAGGAACGGCAGCAGGATCTCGAAGAAGACCCAACTCTTCTCGCGCAGCATTCCGCGCACCCGCGGATACGCTCGCCCGGCCACGGTCCGCAGGTTCGTCATCAGGACCTGGCGTGGCGTCCAGGCCGCCGCGGCCTGGGGGCTCGCCGTCGGGCGGTAGACGAAGCCGGCGCGGTGAGCGGAATTGGACGCGGCTGCGACTCTGGCGGGCGCCGTCACCGGACCACCTCCGCCTCGTGCTCTCGCGCGTCGTCCGTGGAGCCCTCGTCGGTCGCCGCGGGTCCGGTCCCGCCAGCGCCGCGGTCGGTTCGGTCGCCCGCTCCGCTCCCACTGGCGTCGTCGCCGCCGACTTCGGCGCCGTCGTCGTCGCTGCCGTCCTCGTCACCGAAGCCGCGGCCCACGAGCTCCACGAAGACGTCCTCGAGCGACGGCTCGGACTTGCGGAGGGCGAGGATGTGGGCACCCAGGCCGCCGAGCGCGCCGACCACGCCGCCCAACGCTGCGTCGTCGACGAGCGACAGGTTGACCTCGACGGTCTGGCGATCGTCGCGGCCGTCGGGCTGGTCGCCGGCGGCGAGGGCTGCGCCGAGGACCCCGGGCAGCTTCCGGAGGGCCGCAACGCCGCCGTCGAGCCGGTCGAGCTCGAGGCGGAACACGGACTCCTGCTGGACGCGCCGCTTCAGCTCATCGGGCGTGCCGAGGGCCAGGATCCGGCCGTGGTCGACGATCGCGATCCGGTCGCACAGCTCGTCGGCCTCCTGCATGTAGTGGGTCGTGAGGAGGACGGTCCGGCCGGGCACGGCCGCCTTCCACGCGAGGACGAGCTCGCGAACGGCGCGGGCCGCGGCCACGTCCAGGCCGAGCGTCGGCTCGTCGAGGAAGAAGATCCACGGGTCGTTCAGGAGGCCCCGGGCGAAGTTCATCCGCTGCCGCTGGCCGGTCGAGAGCGTGCTGACCTTCTGTTCGCGCTGCTCCGCCATCCCGACGGCGTCGATCAGCTCGTCCACGCGGTTCCAGCCGTCGCGGCTGGGCAGGCCGTAGAACTGGCTGAACATCCAGAGCTGCTCGCGGACGGTCAGGATCCCGTAGCCCGACTGCTCGCCGCCGGCGACCATGTTCATGATCCGTCGGATCTGCTTGGTCTGGTGCTCGACGTCGAAGCCGAAGATCCGGGCCGTGCCCTCGCTCGGCAGCAGGAGCGTCGTGAGGATCTTGATCAGGGTCGTCTTGCCGGCGCCGTTCGGACCCAGCAGACCGAAGAACTCGCCGGGCTCGACCGCGAGGTCGACGCCGGCGAGGGCGACGACCGGCTTCGGCTTGACGCGGTAGACGCGCCGCAGCCCGCGGACGTCGATCGCGAGCGGCTGATCCTGGTTGGTGGCGGGGGCGGCGTCGGGCACGGGACTCCCCGGGGCATGCGTTGGAAGGACCGCGAAGTCTACGCCGATCGAGCCGGATTGGGAAGCGTCCCGTCGTCCACGCGTGAGACGGATATCGAACACGTCCCACCCGGCGTCGCGTGCTGGCCCGTCGCGTCGTCGTCCCGGCACTGGTTGTCGCCATCGCGCTCCCGCTTGCGGTCCCTGCCGGCCCTGACCGGGAGACCGTTGTGCCTGGCCGGGCGACTGGCGCCTCCCCCCGCATGGGTTTTGCTGTGATTGCGCGAACGGGCAACGACCGGGCCACGAGGCGGAACGGTCGTTGCGCACTCCGACAACGACCGCGGAATCCGTCCGGACAGACTTCGGACAGACGTCGGTTCGGGCGGCGCGTCGATCGGCGAAGATCTGGTTGCGACGGCAGAGCGCCTCGGGCCGGACGGCGACCTCAGCCTGCGGCGGAGGCGAGGTGGGCGGCGAGCTTCCCGGCGACGCGGGCGTTGTTCACGATGAGCGCAGTGTTCGCACGGACGGAGGCTCCGTCGGTCAGCTCGGCGATGCGGGCGAGGAGCCACGGCGTCAGCTCCGGGCCGGCGACCCGCGCGGCATCCGCTTCGACGATTGCCTGATCGACCGCCCGGCGGGCAACGGCGTCGGCGACTGCGTCCGTTTCCGGGATCGGCACGCACACGAGGACGCCGCCCAGACCCAGCCCGAGCTGGACGCCGACCGTCCAGGCCGCATGGACAAGATCGGGCGCCATCAGCGGCGACCGGATGCCACTCGATCTCGCGTAGAAGCCAGGCAGATCCTCCTGCCCGACCGTGACGACCGGGACGCCGCGGGTCTCGAGGTACTCGAGCGTCGCCGGAACGTCGAGGATTGCCTTCGGGCCGGCGCAGATCACAGCAACGGGGGTCCGGGCGAGCTCCTCCAGGTCCGACGAGACGTCGAAGCTGGCCGGCCGCCCGTTGACGGCTGCCAGCGCGCCCCGATGAACCCCGCCGATCCCGCCGGTGGCGAACACCCGGATCCCGGCCGCGTTGGCCGCGATCATCGTCGCGGAGACGGTCGTCGCCGCCCAGCCGCTCCGGGCCACCGCGGCCGCACGCGACGGCCGGGCTGCCTTCATCACGGAGCCCGCCGGGGCCGTCGCGAGCGCCTCGAGATCAGCATCCGACAAGCCGACGAAGATCCGTCCATCGTGGATCGCCACGGTCGCCGGGACGGCGCCGCTCTCTCGGATCGCGGCCTCCGACGCGCGGGCGACCTCGAGGTTCTGCGGATGGGGCAACCCGTGCGAGATCAGCGTCGATTCGAGGGCAACCACCGGCGTCCCCGCCGCGAGCGCGTCGCGGACCTCGGGCGCGACCACGAGCCAGCGTTCGATCACAGGCTCAGCTCCCGACCCGGGTTGGCCAGCTGTCGCGCCGCCACACGGTGGGCGGCAAGCACCGCGCGGCGCAGGATCGCGGCCCGTCCGCGTTCCGCGGCCGGCGCGCTCAGCCACGCGACGAGGAAGCCGGCGTCGAACGCGTCCCCGGCGCCAGTCGTGTCGAGGGTGTCGATCGGCAGCGTCGCGACGTCGAAGGCGAGACGCTCGCGCCCTTGCCGGAAGAACACCGTCGCCCCGGACCGGCCGCGCTTGATCACCGCGAGCGGCGCGAACTCGAGCAGCTCGTTGATCTCACGACCCGGCCCGAGGAGCGCCTCCGCCTCGACGCCGGTCGCGAAGAGGACGTCGGCCGCTGCGGCACGGACGAGGCGGACGGCAGCGCTCCGGCCGCTCGCGAGCAGCGGAACCGCGGACGCGAGATCGAGGCTGACCAACGACCCTCCCGCCCGGGCGAGCTCGATCGCCCGTCGACCGGCCTCGCCCAGCGGCGATCCCAGGAGCGAATAGACCGGCAGATGGAGGAGATCCGCGCGGAACGTCCCGGGCGCCAGGTCCGCCGGCGCGAGGCCGTCCGCAGCCCGTCGGTCCGCGACGAACGATCGCTCGCCACCGTGGGGCGAGACCACGACGCCGATCCGACCGGTCCGGGCGCGGGCCGCGCGCGTCGCGCGGACCTGCACGCCGTCGGCTTCGACGGCGGCGACCAGCGCCCGCCCCTCCGGGTCACGACCGACGGCGCAGACGAGCGTCGTGCGAGCGCCGAGCCTGGCAAGCCATCGGGCGGTGGTGGCCGCCGAGCCGCCCTGACGGAGCGCGACCCGGCCAGGCACATCGGTTCCGTGTTCGAGTGGTCGCGACGGCGCGACGACCACGTCGACGAGGAGGTCCCCGACGACGACGATCCGCGGCGCGCGGGGCGGGCGAGGGCGGACGGCAGCCGACAGGACACGTCGTTCGGGCACCCCGCGAGGATAGCGGCCGCCCCCGGCGACTCAGCCGCGCGGCCTGGCGGAGGCACGCCGGTCACGCCGAGGCTCCGTTGCCGTTTCTGAGGGCCTTCTTCACCGACGCTCGGTTGTCTCGCAACTCCTGCCGTGACACGGTGATTCCGTCGCCAATCAGGCGACGAGCCACGGTGAGTCGGATGAACGCGCGCACGACCGGAGGCGGGAGGTTGGCCGGAAGGTTGGCCCAGGTCGGGACGGCCGGGCGACGAGGTCGCCGGACAGAGGTCCACATGGTCGCCGTTCGCCGAGACGATCGCGATCCGTCGTTGGGTCGACGCGTGGCGCCCGGATGATGCCCGCGCGCGCACGGCTCGTCGTTGGGCTCGTCCCGGCCGCCGTCCTGGTCCTGTGCTCGTTCGCCGCCGACGAGGTCGCCATCGCGGGACGGGACCGGCTGGGCATGTGGGCGCTGCTTCCTGCAGGACCCGTCGCCGGTAACTGGATCGCCGCCGAGCTGTCGAGCGTGGCCCTGTTCCTGCTGGCGATCGCCCTCGCGCGTGGGAAGCGGTTCGGGT
>JBPYEM010000269.1:0-5244 GCA_051985205.1 Candidatus Limnocylindrales bacterium
GGGACTTCGTCGTCGAGAGCTCCGGCGGGGCCGACGAGCCGGTGGACCGGCGTGTGTTCGAGCTCGTCGACGGCCGCCTGGTCGAGGCCCGCGGCCTCGGAGCCGGGGCCTGACGACCGCGGACCGACCTCAGAGATCTGACGGAACGGTGGCCGACCTCCGCCTCGAACGCGATGGCGCGGTCGCGACGATCGTCCTCGACCGGCCGGAGGCGCTGAACGCGCTGACCGTCCCACTCAAGGAGGCGCTGATCGCGGCGTTCGCGGACCTCGCCGCGGATCGCGAGATCCGGGCCGTCGTCCTGACCGGCGCCGGCCGCGCGTTCTGCGCGGGGCAGGACCTCCGCGAGCGGCTGGAGCCCGGAGCGCGACCGCTCGACGAGGAGATCCGCGCCCGCTACAACCCGCTCGTCCGGGCGATGCGAACCCTGCCGAAGCCGATCGTCGGCGCGATCAACGGCGTCGCCGCCGGCGCGGGCGCGTCCCTCGCCTTCGCCTGCGACATCCGGATCGCGGCGGAGGGAGCGTCGTTCCTCCTCGCCTTCGGCCGGGTCGGCCTGATCCCGGATTCCGGCGCGACCTGGCTGTTGCCGAGGCTCGTCGGCGCGGCGAAGGCCGCGGAGCTTGCCCTGACCACCGAACCGCTCTCGGCTGCCGACGCGGAGCGCTTCGGGCTCGTCGCCAAGGTCGTCCCCGCGACAGAGTTGCTGCCAGACGCGCAGGCCCTCGCCGCGCGGCTCGCAGCGGGGGCGCCGATCGCCCTCGCCCTGACGAAGGAGGCGATCGACCGGAGCTGGTCCGCGACGTTCGACGACCACCTCGAGACCGAGGCGGAGCTCCAGGGCCGGGCGGGTTCGACCGCGGACCACCAGGAGGGGATCGCCGCGTTCCTGGAGCGGCGGCCGCCGCGGTTCCGCGCGGAATAGCGTCGCCCATCGGCGGGCACTGCGAGTCCCGGCCGCGGCCGGTGTCCCGGCAGGAGCTGGGCCTAGCCCGTTCCTTCCTCGCCGACCGCGACCGGCCGGTTCGCGTCGTCCTCGCTCGCGACGGGCTCGGCTTCGGCGATCGACGGGGTCTCCTGGTACTCGCCGAGGCTGAGGATCGCGGACCGGATCAGGTCGGCGCGCTCCGCCGCTTCCCGCTCGCGATCGTCGAACCGCCGGGCCGTTCGCTGGGCGCCTCGCTCGCGGGCATCGTTCGCGAGCCGCCGTGACAGGCTGGCCGATTCCTCGAGCGACCGGATGGCGGCCCACAGGGCCGCCTCGAGCCGGGCGTCCTGGGCGCCGTACAGCGACTCCGGCGAGTAGTTGTGCCCGACCCGGCAATGGAACCGGACCACGCCGTTCTCGGCGAACTGGCGGAGGACGCCACCGCACTCCGGACAGACGAGATCCGTCGACCGGGAGGCTTCGCTGGGACCCTCGTGGACCTGGCGACGCGGGCGATCCTCACGCTGGACGAGCCTGACGAGCAGGTCGGCCATCTCGTCCGCGGTGACCACGTAGTCGATCGTCGCCCCCTCGATCGCGCTCGCCGGCATGCCTGGGCAGATGGCGTCGGACGGCCGCTGGGCGATCGTGATCCCGCCGGCGGCGTGCACCGCCGCGGTCCCGGCGGTCCCGTCGTCGAGGGCGCCCGAGAGGATCGCCGAGATCACGTCGCCTTCCCATGTGCGGGCCGCGGACCGCAGCAGCGGGTCGATGGCCGGCCGGACACCGTTCTCCCGAGGGCCTTCCACGAGGGACAGGCGGCCGTCCATCGTGATCACGTGGCGATCCGGCGGCGCCACGTGGATCGCGCCCGGCCGCAGCCGCTCGCCGTGGACGGCGTGGTGGGCCGGCAGCGGCCCCGCGCGGCTGAGGATCTCGGGCAGCCGGCTCGACGCGGTCGCGGGAAGGTGGACGACGACAACGATGGCGGCGGGGAATGAGGGCGGCAGGCCGCGGACGACGCGCTGGAGCGCCTCGATCGCGCCTGCTGACCCGCCGACGACGACGAGGCGGCCCGGACGGGACGAGCTCTCGTGACGTGGCTGGGCCTCCACGGCGTTCATGCCCGTGGGGGACACGCCGGGATCGTCGGCGGTGGCCATCGCGGGCTAACATACGCAGCGGGTCCGACCGGCTGGCCAGCGCCGACGCGCGAGGGCTTGCGGCAGCGCGACAAACCGGGACGTGTGGAGAGCGACGCGACCGTGACCGACTCCGACGACGCGATCTCGCAGCTCGTCATCGTCGGCTCATCCGCCGGCGGAATCGACGCCCTTTCGACGATCGTTCGGAACCTCCCGGACGAGATGCCGGTCCCGATCCTCGTCGCCCAGCACCTCGATCCGCGGCGGCCGAGCCACCTTGCGGAGATCCTCCGCCGGCATACGTCGCGCCGGGTGGAGACCGTCGAGGACCATGCCCGGCTGGAGGGCAACACCGTCCTCGTCCTGCCGCCGGGTCGTCACGCCGAGATCACGGACCACGAGGTCCGGCTGTCGGACGTGACCGACCGCGGTCCGCGACCCTCGATCGACCTCCTCTTCACGTCGGCGGCCCAGGTGTTCGGCGAGGGCCTGATCGCGGTGATCCTGACGGGCACCGGACACGACGGCGCGGCCGGTGCCCGCGACGTCAAGGCGATGGGCGGGACGGTCGTCGTCCAGAACCCCGAGACCGCCTCGTATCCCGGGATGCCGCTTGCGCTCTCGCCGACGTCCATCGACATCGTCGCCGAGCTCGAGGCGATCGGCCCGCTCCTCAGCGACCTTGCCACGGGCGTCCAGGAGCCGGCCCGTCCGGACGACGAGCGGCTGCTCCGGGCGTTCCTCGAGCAGCTCCGCGAGCGGAGCGGCATCGACTTCGGCAGCTACAAGCGGGCGACGATCCTCCGCCGGCTCCAGCGGCGGATGGTGGCGACCTCCACGACGAAGCTCCGCGACTACATCCGCCACGTCCAGAACAACCCGGACGAGTACCAGCGGCTGACCGCGAGCTTCCTCATCAAGGTGACCGAGTTCTTCCGCGACCGGGACCTGTTCGACGAGCTGCGCGACACCGTCATCCCGAAGCTGATCGCCGACGCCCGCGAGCGCGACCGCGAGCTCCGGGTGTGGTCCGCCGGCTGCGCGACGGGCGAGGAGGCCTACAGCCTCGCGATGCTCATCGCCGACGCCCTCGGCGACGAGCTCGACAGCTTCAACGTGCGGATCTTCGCCACGGACGTGGATGGCGACGCGATCACGTTCGCCCGCCGGGGCGTCTACTCGGAGGCGACGCTCAACGACGTCCCGCCGGAGCTGCTCGAGCGGCACTTCACGAAGGTCGCCGACGGCTATGAGGTCCGCAAGCGGATCCGGGCCATCACGGTGTTCGGCCAGCACGACCTCGGTCAGCGAGCCCCCTTCCCGCGGGTCGATCTGGCGCTCTGCCGGAACGTCCTCATCTACTTCACGACGGATCTCCAGAAGCGGGCCCTCCAGCTCTTCGCGTTCTCGCTCCGGGACGGGGGCTTCCTCGTCCTGGGCAAGGCGGAGTCCACGACGCCGCTCGCGGAATACTTCGTCCTCGCCCATCCCCGTCTCAAGGTCTATCGGCGGCAGGGCGACCGCGTGCTCATCCCGCCAACGCGCATCCGCGACAGCGCGCCGTTGATCCCGGCCCGGGCGCAGACCGGCCGCCGAGCGAACTGGATCGACGCCACGCTCGCGAAGGCACGCGAGCTACCGCGCCCGCCGAGCGCCGGCGAGAAGGCCGAGAACCTGCTGCTCCGGCTGCCGGTCGGCGTGATCGTCGTCGACCGGTCCTACGACATCCAGTCGATCAACGCGACCGCCCGGCTGCTCCTCGGCATCCACGGAGCGGCGATCGGCAGCGACCTCGTCCACCTCGTGCCGCCGGCCGCAGCGGAGCCCGCCCGGGTCGTGATCGACGCAGCGTTCCGCGGTGAGCCGGCCGAAGCGATCGTCGCCGTCCCGACGACGTCGACCGGCAGCGCCGAGGTCCGTTCCGTCCGGATCACCGGGCACGCGCTGCTCCCGGACCCGGCGGTCCTTTCGGAGACCGTGACGCTCGTGGTCACCGACGTGACGACCGAGACGAACCGTCGGCGCGAGCTCGAGGACTCCCTGGCCCGCGAGCGGGCGGAGCGCGACCAGGTCGTGGAGCGCGGCCGCCAGATCGCGACGTCGCATGCCCAGCTCCTCGAGGCGAACAGCGAATTGACGACCGCGAACGCCGAGCTTCGCAGCGCGAACGAGGAGCTGCTCGTCGCGAACGAGGAGGTCCAGGCGGCCACCGAGGAGGTCGAGACGCTCAACGAGGAGCTCCAGGCGACGAACGAGGAGCTCGAGACGCTCAACGAGGAGCTCCAGGCGACGGTCGAGGAGCTGAACACCACGAACGACGACCTCCAGGCGCGGAACCTGGAGGCGCTGGGCGCAGCGGATCCCGCGGACCCGCAGATCCGCGCGGTCCTGAGCGCGGCGCGACGGATCCTCGACGAGGACACGGCCGTCGCGGTGATCGGGGCGGAGCCGGAGTTCGACCTCTCCAACCGGTCCTTCCGCGCGCTCTTCGACGGGACGACGATCACGGACGTCGACGACCAACCGATCCCAGCGGAGGAGGGCCCGATCGCCCGAGCCAGGCGGGGCGAGCGCTTCGAGATGTCGGTCGTGGTCCGGCGGGCCCGGCGCCGGCTCGGGGAGTACCTGATCCGGTCGACGCCGCTCGGCTCGAAGCCGGGGGGCCCGGTCCTCGTGGAGCTCGTCCGGCCGACGGGCTGATCCCTGGGTCGAGGCGGTTCGCACCCGGGGGCGGCCGGCCGCCCCGCAGGCGAGCGTCAACCGGCGCGGGTTCGCCGCGCGGTGGCGACCGCCTCGAACGCGTCCGGAATGGGCGGCCGGTCGGCATAGCCCGCGCTGCGGCCGGCATCTCGGGCGCTCTGGATCGCCGACTCGCTCGCCCGGATCGTCCTCCGGGCGTCTGACATCGCCAGGTACAACCGCTCCAGGCTCTCGTGACGGCTCCGGATGCGGCCATCTCGGTACACGTACCAGACGCGAGGGGGGTCGTCCTCGTAGCCGCCGAGCGCATCGCGCGTGCGGATCGTCAGGGAGCGGTACCACTGGCGGAGTCGCGCCTGGAGCTCCGCGATCTGACGCTGCTCCGGAAGCTCTTCGGCGACCTCGTGCAGCGCACGGTCGACTTCATGGCGCAGGGCGACGTCGTCGGCGGGGAAGACAAGCACTCGGAGC
>JBPYEM010000270.1:0-2640 GCA_051985205.1 Candidatus Limnocylindrales bacterium
TTCCTGTTCGGACGACCCAGCGACGGCTCCGACGTGCTCGCCCGGCTGCTCGCGGGCGATGCCGGCCGGCGAGGGGAGCCCGCCCGCCGCCGCGTCGTCAGCCAGGCGACGAGCTGACGCCCGTGCCCGCCATCGCGGTCGCCGGACCGATCACCTGACGGGAGGAGCAGATGTTCATCCTGTATGCCGTCATCGGCGGCATCCTCGTGGGTCTTGCCCTTGGTGGCCGCCTCGGCGGTCTCGCCACGATCCAGTTCCGCTGGGCGCCGCTCATCCTCGTCGGCTTCCTCGTCCAGGTGGTCCTGTTCACGGACGCGGTGGCGGAGCGGGTCGGTGCCGCGGGACCCGTGATCTACGTCGTCTCGACGCTGCTCGTCGGCGCGGCCGTCGTCCGCAACCTCCGGCTGCCCGGCATGCCGCTGATCCTCCTCGGCGCGTTCTCGAACATGGCCGCGATCGTCGCCAACGGCGGCTTCATGCCTGCCGCGCCCGGGGCGATGGCCGCGCTCGGCAAGGACGCCCCGACGATCTATTCGAACAGCGCGATCCTCGCGCAGCCGGCGCTCGCGCCGCTGATCGATCAGTTCGCGCTGCCGCGCTGGCTGCCGTTTGCCAACGTCTTCAGCATCGGCGACGCGGTGCTCGCCGCCGGCGTCTTCGTCCTGATCGTCTCGGCCATGCGCCGAGCCCCCAGGCCGGCAGCGGGCCGGGCCGGTGCGACGGAGCAACTCCCTCTCTCGTCGTGACCCACCGGTACCGTCTTCCCATGTCCGTGGGGTGACGAACCG
Organism: Candidatus Limnocylindrales bacterium; assembly: GCA_051985205.1. GTDB lineage: Bacteria > Chloroflexota > Limnocylindria > Limnocylindrales > CSP1-4 > CF-46. The sequence continues at coordinate 789 of JBPYEM010000270.1, forward strand.
GCCATCGTCGGTGTCGAGGGGCAATTGCCCTTCCGCCGGTCAGATGTCCAGGGCAAACCCGTCGCGAGGCGGGGACGCAAAGCCAGGGATCTTCACCCCCGAAGACCGCCCGGTTGCCGTCGGCCGACGAAGCTCGACAGACTCGGAAGGAGTCGAATGTGAAGGGCAACCTGGTGCGCCTCACGTGGGCACTGGCGCTCCTCGCGTCCATGGCCCTCACCATCGGCGCGGGACTGCGCTGGAGCTAGTGGGATGACTCGCATGCTGAAGGCTCAGGCCTTCCGGGTCCTCCTCATGCTGTCGGCCGTCGCCAGCTCGGCGCTCGTTCTCGAGGCCGGGCAGCGCTGGCGGTGAACCCTCGCTTCGAGGGACCCCTTGGGGGACTGCGAGACCGCCGGCTTGCCGGCGGTCTCGTCGATTCTCCGAAGCGGATCGGCGAGCCCCGACGACCGGCCGCGTCACCCCGATCGGAGGTCGAGCTCGTCCCTTCGAGCTCCGGCGTCGACTCGCGACCTGTCGGCCCGAGGTCCCGAGGTTGCACGATCATGGACCGCCTCGTAGACTGCGGCCACCGCCCGGGTTCGCCGGGCGACGTTCTGGAGACCAGCTTGGGTCTGTTCGATGGCCGGAATCGCCGTCATGTCGCCGTCGTCGTCACGACGGACGGCCGGCGCGTCCAGCTGCCGGTGAACGACGCCGGGCTCCAGGACGGTTCACTTCTCGGTCTCCTTCGCTCGCTTCTCGTCGGTCTTGATGGCCTTCTCGGCCTCCTCATTACCGGCTCCCGGCGGGAGAACGGAGGAAGGCGGAGGATCGGGCGCTAGACGCGACGAACCACCGCAGACCAACGGGACCCTCGCCGGGTGGCGAGGGTTTTTTTGTTGGTCGGCGATCCGGAGCGGCGGCGGCGTCCGTCGCGGCTCCGGCCCAGGCAGGCAGCGACGAGGGCAGGCAGGGACCGATGACGATGACGAAGGGCGAGGCCGCCGCGCCACCGAGTCCGGCGACGCCGGGCGCGGCACCGGCAGCACCGTCGACGCGGCACAGCCACATTCCCGGCGAAGGCACGGCCCACGCGGCGGCCGTCGAGGCGGCCCGCAAGGCGATGCTCGACGACGCCCGGCCACGCCACCGGACGCGGATCGGCGCCGACGTGGTCTGCGAGGCGCTCCTCCTCCAGGGCGTCGACGTCTTCTTCAGCTACCCGGGCGGGGTCATCCTGCCGCTGTACGACGTCCTCGGCGACTATCCGGCGCTGCGGCACGTCCTGGTCCGCCACGAGCAGGGCGGCGCCCACGCCGCCGACGGCTACGCTCGTGTCACGGGCCGCGTCGGCGTCTGCATGGGCACCTCCGGCCCGGGCGCCACCAACCTGGTCACCGGGATCGGGACGGCCCTCCTCGATTCCGTCCCGATGGTCGCGATCACCGGCAACGTCCCGTCCGCGCTGATCGGCAAGGACGCGTTCCAGGAGATCGACATCAACGGCATCACCCTGCCGATGACGAAGCACAACTACCTCGTCCGCGACGCGAACGACCTGCCCCGCGTCCTCGCCGAGGCGTTCCACATCGCCCGGAGCGGCCGGCCCGGCCCGGTCCACGTCGACATCACGAAGGACGCCCTCCAGCAGGAGACGTCGGCGCCCCACCCCAGCCACGATGAGGTCGTCGCCGGGCTGCCGGGCTTCCGGCCGAACCTCGACGCGAATGGCCGGCAGCTGAAGCTGGCCGCCGCGGAGATCGCGGCGGCGAAGCGCCCCGTGATCCTCGCCGGCCATGGCGTTCTCCATGCGGAGGCGTGGGACGAGCTCGTCGCCCTGGCCGAGAAGGCCCAGATCCCGGTCGCCCAC
>JBPYEM010000271.1:0-2701 GCA_051985205.1 Candidatus Limnocylindrales bacterium
TGGTACGGCCGGGCGCTCGCAACTCCGGGCGTGCGGACGGCCCTCATCACCTCCCTCGAGGCCGCGGTCGGCGCGACGGTCGTCTCGCTCGTCCTCGGCTCGCTCGTGGCGTTCGCGGTCCATCGCCACGACTTCTTCGGGAGGGGAGCCTTGAGCTTCGTGGTCGTCCTGCCGCTGGCCCTGCCCGGGATCATCACCGGGATCGCGCTGAACTCGGCGCTCCGAACCGTCGGCGTCGATTTCGGGCTCTGGACGATCATCGTGGGCCATGCGACGTTCTGCGTCGTCGTCGTGTTCAACAACGTCATCGCCCGGCTGCGGCGGGTCCCGCGGACGCCCGACGAAGCCTCGATGGACCTCGGCGCGGACACGTTCACGACGTTCCGCCGGATCACCTTCCCGGCGATCCGGACGGCGCTCCTCGCGGGGGGCCTGCTCGCCTTCGCCCTGTCGTTCGACGAGATCATCGTGACGAACTTCACGGCGGGCGCGTCGACCCAGACCCTCCCGCTCTGGATCTTCACGAACTACCAGCGGCCGAACAACCTGCCGCTGGTCAACGTCGCGGCAGTCTTCGTCCTCGTCCTGTCGATCGTTCCCGTCTGGATTGCCTCCCGCTTGACGTCCGGCGTGGAGTCGACCGGTCGCTGAGCCGGCGCCGGCTCAGTTCCAGCGCAGGCCGGCCTCTTCGACGAGCGCGGTCGCGGTGACGACCGCGAGGGGCAGCGCGATGCGGATGGCGTTGGTGATGCGGCGACGCATGTGGGCACTCCCTTGGGCCGGGCGGCCAGTCGACGTGGCGACCGGATCCCGCCGAGGAGTGCCCGATCCGATGACGCCTGCGCGAGTTTGCCAGGCCCGCTTTATCCGTCGCTTATCCAGAGGCGGAGCGGGATCCGGGACGGCGAATCGCGACGGCCGCACGACGCGACCGCGCGCTCACATCGACAGCTGGTAGTCCGGCGCCAGGAAGCGGCCGGGATCGTCCCGGAACTCGAGATAGCAGCCGCGGCCGCAGAACCAGTACGTCGTGCCGTCGTGGTCGAGCTTGAGGTCGCTCGCGGTCGTGTCGACCTCCATCCCGCAGACGGGATCGAGCTGGATCGTCGAGTCGGCGGGCGAGGAACCGGAGCTGGCTGCGGTGGAAGCTGCTGAGCCAGAGGATTCGTGATCGGTCATGGCGGCTGAGGATACCCCGGTAACTCCCGGAATACGGCGAGGCCACCTGTAGGATGCGGGCATGCCCGAGACCGGCCCGGACATGCGGGCAACCCTGATCGCCGAGCGCGACCGTCTGAAGACGGAGTTGGCGCAGACCATCGTCGCGCCCGGCCCGATGACCTACGGCTCACAGGCGGCCGCAGCCACCCAGGTCTTCGAGCAGCAACGCGACCTTGCCCTTCGCGAGAAGAACGAAGGGCACCTGGCGGCCGTCGAGCGGGCCCTTGCCCGGCTCGACGACGGCACCTTCGGGACCTGCGTCCGCTGTGGTCGGCCCGTCGCGCCCGAACGGCTCGAAGCTCTGCCCTGGGCGGCCTACTGCATCGACTGCCAGCGGATCGTGGGCCGTGGCGGCTGAGGTCGATGCCCTCGTCGGGATCGAAAGGATCCGAGCGGCGGCGGCCACGCTCCGCGATGTCGCCGTCCGCACGCCACTCGTTCCGTTCGGCCGGCCGGAGGAGCGCCGTTTCCTGAAGGCGGAGTCGCTCCAGCCGATCGGGGCGTTCAAGCTCCGCGGGGCCTACGTCGCGGTCGCGGCCCTCGCGGCCGACGAGCGGGCACGGGGCGTGATCACGTACTCGTCCGGCAACCATGGACAAGGTGTCGCGCGCGCGGCCCGGCTGCTCGGCGCGCCGGCGGTCGTCGTGATGCCATCCGACGCGCCGGCGCTGAAGAAGGCCCGGGTCGAGGCCGACGGGGCCGAGATCATCGTCGTCGGACCATCGAGCGAGGAGCGCCAGCAGGTCGCCGAGCGGATCGCGCGCGAGCGCGACCTCGCGATCATCCCGCCATTCGACGACGACCGGATCATCGCCGGCCAGGGCACCGTCGGTCTCGAGATCGTGGAGGACCTCCCGGACCTCGCCGCCGTCCTCGTCCCGATCGGTGGTGGCGGCCTGGCGAGTGGCGTTGCCGCGGCCGTCAAGGCGATCGCGCCGAGGGCGCGGGTCATCGGCGTCGAACCCGAGCTGGCTGCTGATGCGCGCGAGTCGCTGCGGGAGGGCCGGATCGTCCGCTGGCCGCCCGAGGACGTCTCGCGGACGATCGCCGACGGGACTCGGACGACGGCGCTCGGCGCTCGAACCTTCGCCCACCTCTCGCGCCTGCTCGACGACGTCGTGACCGTGTCCGAGGCGGAGATCGCCGCAGGCGTGCGACTCGCCGCGGAGCAGAGCCGGCTGATCGCGGAGCCGTCGGGCGCCCTCACCGTCGCGGCGCTCGCCTTCCGGCCGGCTGACGCGGGGATCGACAGTGCCTCTGGCCCGGTCGTCGCGGTCGTCTCCGGCGGAAACGTGGATCCGGATCGATACCGGGCCTATCTCGAGACGCCGATCCCCACCCGCTGAACCGGCACCGGCACGTCCGCACCGACTCGTCCGGCAGCGGCTCGCCGCACCGGCTCGTCCGGCAGCGGCTCGCCGCGCCGGCTCGTCCGCAGCGTCTCGTCCGGCAGGGCCGATGCCGCTGCTCGCGCGGCACC
>JBPYEM010000272.1:0-3771 GCA_051985205.1 Candidatus Limnocylindrales bacterium
AAGACCTACCGGGTCCGCGACGGGGACGTGGTCGAGATCCTCTTCAGCCGCTGACACCGGCGCCGGCCCGGACGACCCGGCCGGCGCAGCGCGGCCGCCGGGTCAGTTGGGGCGGCCACTCCCTCCCGATGGGTCGAAGTCCGCGACGATCGAGCGGTAGTCCGCGCCTCGGTCGTCTTCCTCATCGTCGTCCTCGTGGTCGTCCTCATCGCCGCGGTCGATCTCGGCGAGGAAGTTCTCGGCGTCCTCGGACGAGACGTTCACGGCAGCGGTGAGCTTCTCGTCCGACACGAAGACGAATCCGTGCTCCCGCTCCAGCTCGACGGCGATCGCCTCGATCAGCGTATCGTCCTCGTAGGTGTCCTGGACCCGACGACGGATCGACTGGACGAGCTCGAAGAAGTCCTCGGGGTCCATCTCGTCATCGCGGACGAGGAGGACGTCGGAGAAGATGTCCTCGTCGCCCTCGTGGAGTTCGTAGAAGTACACGCCGGCTCCGGTCGGGCAGGGATGGGATGGACCGTCAGTATCGCACGCACCTTCGTCGCGACCCTGCCAGGACGCCTGGCGCGACCTCGGCAGCGTCATGAGCGAGGACGTGGGCATCGACCGGGATGGGGCGACGACAGCGCCCAGCGTCGTCGTCGTCGGGTCGGCGGCCCGTGACCTCGTCGACGACGACCCCCGCGGCTGGCGGCTTGGTGGGGGCGTCTCGTACAGCGCGCTGACGACCGCGCGGCTGGGTCTCCGAACCGGCGCCCTCGTTGGCGTGGACGAAGTCGCGTCCGGCGCGGCCGAGATCGAGCTCCTTCGGGAGTCCGGCGTGGACGTCCGCTTGGTGCCGCTCGGCCACGGCCCGGTCTTCGTGAACATCGAGCGGCCCGGCGGCCGGCTGCAGCTCTGCGAAGACTGGTCAGATGCGGTGCCCGTGGATGCCGTTCCGGCGGATTGGCGCGAGGCTCCGGGCTGGATCCTCGCGCCCGTCGCGGCAGAGCTGCCGGCGGCCTGGGCCCGGCTCCCCTCCGATGGCGCGTTCGTCGCGGTTGGCTGGCAGGGCCTGCTGCGCGAGCTCGTGCCGGGCGAGCCGACCCACCACGTCCCGCCGCACCCCGATGACATCATCGCCCGCGCCGACCTCGTGGGGCTGTCGCGAGACGACATCGAGCGGGACGTCGAGCTGGTCGACCTGTACCGCCTCCTGCGGCCGGGCGCGTCGCTGGCAGTGACGCACGGCGACCAGGGCGGCCTGATCGTGCACGGAGCCCACGGGTCGGACATGACCGAGCTGGAGCTCCGGCACTACCCCGCCGTCCCGAGCCACGACCCCGTCGATGCCACCGGCGCCGGCGACGTGTTCCTCGCCGCCCTCGCCGCCGCGAGGATCGAGCCGCGACTCGTCGGCGGAAGGATCCGGCAGGGATTCGACCTCCTGCTCGCCGCGGCCGCGGCGTCGCTGGTCCTCGAGGGTCCCGGGATGCTCGGCGTCCCGGACCGCGACGCTGTGCGCGCCCGGATGCGCGAGACGCTACGCCGGGTCGTTCCTGCCGATTAGGTCAGGCGGGCCGATCCCGCCGGCCGGTCACGCCGGCTCTTGCTGGGACTCGACTCAGATCGTCGGCTCCCGGCCCGCCGCCGATCCTGACACACGGCGCAGCGCCGCCGCCAACACCCGTCGGCCGATGGCGGCGGCCTCTGTTGGCGGGCCCCAGCTGCTGTCCTGCTCGACCATCAGCCAACCGGCGTAGCGGCGTTCGGCAAGGGCAGCGAGCACCTCGTCGAGCGCGAGCTGACCGGCGCCGAGCTCCGTGAAGACCCGTCGGCGGACCGCGGCCTCGAGGCCAGCGAGCCGACCGGTCCGGAGATCGCCGAGGACCTCCGGGTCGACGTCCTTGAGATGCACGTGGGTCACCCGATCGCCGTGACGACGGAGGGCGGCAACCGGGTCGCCGCCGCCGACGATCCAGTGGCCCACGTCGAGGCAGAACGGCAAGGCTCCGGCAGAGATCGACCCCGCGAGACGTTCGACCTCGTCCGGGGTCTCGACGTAGGTCCCGGCGTGTGGGTGGAAGGCCAACCGGCGGCCCGCAGCCGTCGTCTCCGTGGCGATCGTCTCGAGCAGCTCGATCGTTCGTGCCCAGCCCTGTTCGTTCAGTCGCGGCGTCCCGGCGGCGTCGGCACGGCCGGCGACCACATCGCGGTCGCGCGTCCCGTCGAACGCCACGCACAGGACGTCGCCGCCGCCGGCAACGAGGAGTCGAAGTCGCTCGCGCACGTCGGCGAGGGCATCCTCCGTTGGGCCGTCCGTCGTCGCCGGGATCGCGGCATAGACCTCGGCGAGGCGGAGCTCGCGGGCCGCGAGGACGCCCCGCAGCGCGTCGCCCTCCGGGAAGCCGGCACCAAGCTGCGTGCCGTCGTAGCCGGTCCGCGTGATCGCGTCGAGGATGGCCTCCGGATCGGAACGCATCCTTGGCGCGGGGCTGTCGACGTCGTTCCACAGGATCGGGACGGTGCCGATCCGTGCGCCGGCCAACGGTCCGCTTGCGGCGAGTTGGCGGCGGAGGCGCGCGCCCTCCTCGACGATGGCCGGCGTGGGCGAGGCGATGGTCACCGCTGCTGCTCCTGCGCTCCCGTGCCCCTCGGCTCCCACTCGGCACGGGCACGACCGCCGACCTCCTGACCATAGCCCGGTCCGTCGGTGGCCGCGCCGCGGCGATGGCGGTAAGGTGAACGTGGCGGTGCCGTCGCCTGGCGCCGCGACAGGAAGGACGGTTCACCACACATGACGCAGGTCGCCGAGCCGGGCAGCGCCCGGGCGCAGTCGGGCGAGGCCGGGTCGCCGGTCGGGGTCGTCCACCACTGGATCGGCGGACGGATCGTCGAGGGATCGTCCGGACGTCGCGGGCCTGTCTTCGACCCGGCCACCGGGCGCCTCGCTCGCGAGGTCGACTTCGCGACGACGGACGAGATCGCGTCGGCGGTCGCCGCGGCCAAGGCGGCGTTCCCGGGTTGGCGCTCCACGTCGCTCTCGAAGCGGACGGAGATCCTGTTCCGGATCCGGAACCTCGTCGACGCTCGGCGCAAGGAGCTGGCGGCGCTCCTCACGGCGGAGCACGGCAAGGTCCCGTCGGACGCGCTCGGCGAGATCGCCCGCGGGCTGGAGAACATCGAGTTCGCGACGGGGATTCCGAACCTGCTGAAGGGCGGCTTTACGGAGCAGGCGTCGACCGGTGTCGACGTCTTCCAGATCCGCCAGCCGCTCGGCGTGGTCGCCGGGATCACCCCGTTCAACTTCCCGGCGATGGTCCCGATGTGGATGTTCGGGAACGCGATCGCGTGCGGGAACACGTTCATCCTGAAGCCGTCGGAGAAGGACCCATCCGCCTCGCTGTTCCTCGCGGAGCTCCTCCACGAGGCAGGGGTCCCGGACGGCGTCTTCAACGTCGTCCATGGCGACAAGGTCGCCGTCGACGCGATCCTGACCCACCCGGACATCGCCGCCGTGTCCTTCGTCGGGTCGACGCCGATCGCCCGCTACATCTACGAGACGGGCACGAAGAACGGCAAGCGAGTCCAGGCGCTCGGCGGCGCGAAGAACCACATGATCGTGCTGCCGGACGCGGACATCGACATGGCCGCCGATGCGGCGGTCTCGGCCGGCTACGGCTCCGCCGGCGAGCGGTGCATGGCCATCGCGACCGTCGTCGCGGTGGGGTCGGTCGCGGATCCGCTGGTCGAGGCCATCCAGAAGCGCCTGCCGAAGATCAAGGTGGG
>JBPYEM010000273.1:0-2667 GCA_051985205.1 Candidatus Limnocylindrales bacterium
TGACCGACGAGGAGCTCGAGGCGCCGGTCGATGGCGCCCACGGCTGGTCGGGGCGTGACCTGATGAGCCACCTCGTCCACTGGCAGCTCCTCGCCCTCGACGTCGCGAAGGAGCTGGCCGTTCGCGAGGACTCGCCGCGCAAGATCGCCGCCGACGAGGACTTCGCGCGACGGGGCGACGCGGTCGTCAACGCCGAGGTCGACGCGATCTGGCGGGCGAAGCCGATCGCCGAGGTCCGGGGCGCCTTCGCGAGCACGGCCGGCGAGCTGCGCGGCTTCCTGACGGTCGTGCCGGAGGCGCGCTGGGTCAAGAATCCCGACATGCAGACGTTCTTCTACGAGGAGCTGACCGAGCACTACGACGAGCACCGGCCCGAGCTGACCGCGATCCTCGACGCGGCCGGGGTCGGATGACGCCCGATCCTCCGTTCGGCGGCGAGCCTACCGATCTGACCCTCGAGGACGTCCTGCGGGCGGCCGGCGAGGGACTCGCCGACGCGACGTCGGCAACGACCGTGGACGGAACCACCACCTGGACACGGGTCGGCTCGCCGTTCGCGGTCCTGACCGAGGCCGGAGCCGCGTTCCGGCTCGACCCGCTCGTCGCGCGAGCGGCTCTCCGGACGCCCGACACGAGCCCGTCCGCGCTCGGCCCGGACTGGGTCGCGTTCGCGCCGGCCGTCGTCGACGAGGGCGCGGTCGATCGGGCCGAGGCGTGGTTCCTGTCCGGGTATCGGCGGGTGATCGTGAGACGGCCCGGTCGCTGATCGGGTCGCTCAGCCGGCCCCGTCGCCGCTGCCCCTCGGTCCACCATCGCCCTCGTCGCCGGTCATCGTCCGGCGGAGGTCGGCGGCCCGGTCGCGCAGGCCCTTGAAGTAGTCGGTTCCGGTGATCTCGGCCACCTTCTTCGCCTGGCGCGCCTCGTCGATCTCGATCCGCAGCTCGCGAACCTGGTTGCGCAGGCGCTCCTCGCGGGCCCGAACCTCGCGCGCCATCCGGACGAACGTTCGGGCCAGCTGACCGAGCGCGTCGTCGCGGGCCTCGACGCGCGAGAGCGCCGTCGGCTGGAACGCGTCGGCCTCGACGGCGGCGGCCGCGTCCGTCAGATGGCCGACCTCCTGGATGTACTCGGCCTGCGTGGCATTGGTCTCGCGGAGCTGGCCGACCGTGTCGGCCAGGCGCCCGGTCATCGTGTTGAACGCGGTCGCCAGCTGACCGATCTCGTCGGCCTGATCGACCGTCGCCCGCGCCCCGAGATCGCCGTCCGTGATCGTCGCCGCCACGGCCGTCAGTCGGCGCACCGGGCCGACGATGACCCGGCGGAACCCGATCGCGAGGAGGATCCCGACGAGGAGCGCCGCCGCGCCCAGGCCCGCCGTCTGGATCCGGGCGTCGCCGAGGCTCGCCCGTCCCGCGGTCAGCTCGGAGCGGAGGAACGCCTCCTCGGCGGTCGTCGTCGCCGACAGGACGGCGAGGAGGTGATCGGTGATCGGCGTGACGACCGCCCGGAACAGGTACAGGTCCTCGCGGGCATGGTCGCCCTCGACGATCCGGAACATCTGGGGCGCCAGCGGCTCGTACGCGGCCCGTGCCGCGGCGATCGCGTCGATGTCCGCCTGCTGACTCGGCAGGAGCGCCGCACGCCGGGTCTGGAGCCGGCTGAATGCCGAGTCGTTGATCGTGACGTTCGAGGTGTATTCAAACTTGAACGACGTGCGCTTCGTGGTGACGTAGCCCCGGAGGCCGGCAACCTCGCCGAGGAACGAGCTCTGGAAGGCGGCGAGATCGGTCAGGAGCGACGCCGAGGCGGCGGTCGGCGGCCGGGCGCCCTGGACGTCGAGCAGATCGTTCGTCGCGACGAGGATCCGGCCGACCTGGTCCTGGACCGGTCCGAGCAGGATCTGGAGGGCGGGCTCCCGCTTGAGCTGGTCGTCCCGAATCGCGAACAGCCGCTCGGGCTCTCCGGACAGCCGCTCGTAGGTCACCTGGACCTCGTCGAGGCTGGCGAGGAGCGCTCGGGCGTCGGCGATGTCGGCGCCGTCGGCTGCTCGCTTGGCCGTCCCGACGAGGTCCTCGAGATCGGACTCGAACGCGACCTTGGCGGCGTCGTACGACGCACGCAGGGCCGGATCGCCCAGGGCCAGGTAGGCCCGCATCTCGCTGAGCATCCGGAGCAGGTTCGACTCCGCGCTCGCCGATGCCAGCGCGATCGGCGCCCGAACGGCGTCCGTGCGATCGATCTGGCTGGTGGCGACCGAGCTCGCGAGGAGCCCGACGGTGATCACGACGAGGGTGACCCCGACGAGGGAGCCGAATGCGATCGACAGCTTGGCCGTGATCGGCTGGTCGGCGAACCAGCGCCTGAATCGACGGCGCCGACCGCCCGCGCCCCCGGCGGCGGTCACGTCCTGGTCCAGTCCGCGACGTTCCACACTTCGAGGTCCCAGGGCGTGATGTCGACGCCCTGGAGGGTCCGGATCGCGCCGCTCACATCGGCCTCGTGGACCAGCGGGATGACCGCGCCGTCGTCGACGATCAGGTCGTCCATCTGCCGGAACAGCGCGGCGCGCGCCTCGGGGTCGATCGTGTGCTGGGCGGCCGCGTACAGCTGGTCGTACGCGGGGTTGCAGTAGCGCGACCAGTTGCTCCCCGACCACTCGTTCGCCTT
>JBPYEM010000274.1:0-4497 GCA_051985205.1 Candidatus Limnocylindrales bacterium
GTCGCCTGATCGCCATCGAGGATCCGGACCTTGTAGTCGTACAGGTGGACGTCGTCGAGCTGCGGGTAGAAGGCCCCCAGCGCCTTGCGAAGGGCGGCGTCCAGGGCGTTGACCGGACCGTTCCCGTCGGCCGCGGTGTGGAGGATCTCGCCGTCGACCTCGACCTTGACCGTCGCCTCCGCGAGGAGCTCCCGGCCCGCCCGCTGCTCGACGAGACAGGTGTAGTCGACGATCCGGAACGGCGCGACGTAGTCCGCCCCGTGCCGGCGGATCAGGAGCTCGAAGCTCGCCTCCGCGCCCTCGAAGGCGAGGCCCTCGCTCTCGAGCCGCTTGATCAGCTCGGAGAGGACCTTGGGATCGACGACGCCGTCGAGCTGGTGGCCGAGCTGCTCCGCCCGGATCCGGGTGTTCGCCTTGCCGCCCAGCTCGCTGACGACGAGCCGGCCCTGGTTGCCGACCGCCGCCGGGTCGATGTGCTGGTAGCTTCGCTCGACCTTGGCGACGGCTGCACCGTGGACGCCACCCTTGTGGGCGAACGCGGACCGGCCGACGTAGGGCTGCCAGTCGTTCGGGTTCACGTTCGCGATCTCGGCGACGGATCGGCTCAGCTCCGTCAGCTCGCCGAGCGCGCCGCCACCCGCCGGCACGAGCTCATGCGGGGTCTTCAACGCGAGGTTGGCGAGGACCGAGACGATGTTGGCGTTGCCGGCCCGCTCGCCGTAGCCGTTGATCGTGCCCTGGACGTGCCGGACGCCCGCCCCGACCGCCGCGAGGGAGTTCGCCACCGCGAGCTCGGCGTCGTTGTGGGTGTGGATGCCCCACGTCACCGCCGGCGCCGCAGCGTCGCCGCCGAGCGCGGCCGAGACGTCGGCCACGATCCGGACGAGCTCGTCGGTCAACGTCCCGCCGTTCGTGTCGCAGAGGACGAGGGTCCGCGCTCCCGCCTCGCGAGCCGCCCGCAACGTCGACAGCGCGTAGTCAATGTCCGCCTTGTAGCCGTCGAAGAAATGCTCCGCGTCATAGACGCTCTCGCGGCCGCGATCGACGACGAAGCCGACGCTGTCCGCGATCATGTCGAGGTTCTCCTGGGGCGTCGCGCCGAGGACCTCGGTGACGTGCAGGAGCCAGCTCTTGCCGAAGATCGTCACGACCGGCGTCTCCGCCGCCACGAGCTCGCGCAGGTTCGGGTCCTCGCCCGGCCGGTTGGCGCGGTGCCGGGTCGAGCCGAACGCGGCGAGCTTCGCGCTCCGCCACGTCATCCCACGGGCGGCCCGGAAGAACTCGATGTCCTTGGGGTTCGAGCCCGGCCAGCCGCCCTCGATGTAGGGCATGCCGTACTCGTCGAGCATCCGCGCGACGCGGAGCTTGTCGGCGAGGCTGAGGGTGATGTTCTCGCCCTGGGTGCCGTCGCGGAGCGTCGTGTCGTAGAGGGTGACGGGGATGTCGGTGGCGTCGGTCGTCATGGGACGTGGGTCCTCGGCAGGGTCGTCGGCCGTCGGATCAGCTTCGGGCTGCCACCGGACTCGCCGGCGCAGCCCGGCGAATCGCGATCCGGTCGACGATCGCCTCCGTCATCCGACGGGTGCCGACGCGCCGGAGACCGCCGACGTCGGATTCCGCCGGCACGAGGTCGGCCGTCCGGAAGCCATCGTCGATGGCGGCCGACACGGCGGCCTCGATCGCCTCGGCGACGTCGTCCCGGCCAAGCGAGGTGCGCATGAGCATCGCGGCGGACAGGATCGTCCCGACCGGGTTCGCCTGGTCCTGGCCGGCGATGTCCGGCGCCGATCCATGGATCGGCTCGTAGAGTCCGAATGTCCCGTTGGCGGTGTGCCGTTCGCCGAGGGACGCGGACGGGAGCATCCCCAGGCTGCCAGCAAGGACGGCCGCCTCGTCGCTCAGGATGTCGCCGAAGAGGTTCTCGGTGACGACCACGTCGAAGTCGGCCGGCCGCTGGACGAGCAGCATCGCGCACGAGTCGACGAGCTGATGCCGGAGCTCGATCGCCGGGTGGGCGGCGCCGATCTCCATCGCGACGGACCGCCACAGCCGGGACGTCGCGATCACGTTGGCCTTGTCGACGCTCGTCACCCGGCGGCGCCGGGCCGCGGCGAGGTCGAACGCGAGCTCGACGACGCGACGGATCTCGCGCTCCGTGTACGGCAGCGTGTCGCGTGCCGCTCGCTCGCCGCCGCGGCCGGCGGGCTCCTCGCGCTCGCCGAAGTAGATCCCGCCGGTCAGCTCCCGGACGATGAGGAGATCGACGCCCTCGAGGAGCTCCGGCCGGAGCGGCGACGACGCGACGAGCGCGGGATGGACCTTGACCGGGCGCAGGTTCGCGAACAGGCCGAGTCCGCCCCGAAGCGCGAAGAGCGCCTGCTCCGGACGAACCGAGGCCGATGGATCGGACCATTTCGGTCCCCCCACCGCGCCGAGCAACACGGCGTCGCCAGCAGCGCAGGCCTCGACGTCCTCGGGCCTGATCGCGACGCCGAACCGGTCGATCGCGTTGCCGCCGGCGGCGACCACGGACCAGTCGACCGTGAATCCGGAGGCGTCGCCCGCGGCGTCGACGACCTCGCGAGCCGCGGCGACGACGTCCGGACCGACACCGTCACCGGGGATGGTGACGATGCGGTACGTCGTGGAGCCCGCCTCGCCCACTAGGGCAGCTCCTGGGCCGTTCGCCGCCCGACGAACGCGACGTCCACGCCGTTGATCTCGGCGCCGTGGAGCTTGTTGACCGCGACGAGGTAGCCGTCGATCGACGCCTCGATGATGTTCGTCGAGAGCCCGTGACCGGACACGACGAGCGCGCCCGGTCCCTCATCGGACGACCGCCGGCACCGGACCAGGACCTGCCCCTGCGCGTCCTCGCCGCCGGAGACCGCCTTGATCTCCCACTCGATCAGGACCGGATGCCAGCCCAGGACCGGCTGGAGCGCCTCGTCGACGGCGGAGTAGAGCGCGTCCACCGGGCCGTTGCCGGTCGCCTCCGCGGTGCGATCCTCGCCACGCACGGTGAGCGTCACAGAGCCGGTGGCGTTGCCGCCGTGGGACGACGTCACGCTCCAGCCGACGAGCTCGACCGATGCGGGCACCTCCGAGGCGCGCTGCTCGACGAGGGCGAGGAGGTCGCCGTCGGTGACCTCCTTCTTCGCGTCGGCGAGAGCGATCGCCTGCCGATAGATCGTGTCGAGGGCCTCGCCTTCGACCTCGTGTCCCAGCTCGCGGAGCTTGCCCTGGAGGCCGCGACGGCCGGAGAGCTTGCCGATCGTCAGCTGGCTGCCGGACAGCCCCACGGACTGCGGGGTCATGATCTCGTAGGTCAGCGGGTTCTTGATCACGCCGTCCTGGTGGATCCCGGACTCGTGGGCGAAGGCATTCCCGCCGACGATCGCCTTGTTCGGCTGGATCGCGAATCCGGTCAGGTAGCTGACCAGCCGCGAGGCCGGCGTGATCTGCTCCGTCTGGACCGCCGCCGTCAGGGTCGGGAACTGGGTGGGCCGCGTCCGGAGGGCCATCACGACCTCTTCGAGCGACGCGTTCCCCGCCCGTTCGCCAAGGCCGTTGATCGTGACCTCGACCTGGCGAGCCCCGGCCTGGACCGCAGCGAGCGTGTTCGCGGTCGCAAGCCCCAGATCGTTGTGACAGTGGACGCTCACCGTCGCGTCACTCCCGACCAGGTCGACGACCCGACCGACGAGCTTCCCGAACTCCGCGGGGATCGCGTAGCCGACCGTGTCCGGGATGTTGACGGTCGAGGCGCCGGCTTCGACGACCGCGCCGTAGACCCGGAGCAGGAAGTCCGTGTCCGTCCGGGAGGCGTCCTCTGCGCTGAACTCGATCTCCGCGTCGTCGCCGAGCGCCTCGCGGCCGTAGCGGACCCACTTGACCGCCTCGGCGAGCGCTTCGTCCCGCGTCAGCCGGAGCTTGTGCTTGAGGTGGATGTCGCTCGTGGCGATGAAGACGTGGAGATGTGGCCGCTCGGCGACGGAGATCGCCTCGACCGCGCGCTGCGGATCGCCGTCGCGGCAACGAGCGAGGGCCGCGACCGCGATCCCGCCCTTCGTCTCCCCGGCGATCCGCCGCACCGCCTCGAAGTCGCCGGGCGAGGCTGCCGGAAAGCCGGCCTCGATCACGTCGACCTTCAGCCGGGCGAGCTGGCGGGCGACCTCGAGCTTCTCCGCGGCGGTCAGGCCGGCGCCCGGTGCCTGTTCCCCGTCGCGCAGGGTCGTGTCGAAGATCCGGACGGTGCCGGGCGCGACGACCGCGCCGCGGCCGCTCATCGGGCCGCTCCGGCAGCCGCGGTCGCCGGCGCCTTCGCGCTCGCGTCGACCGCGGACTGGGCCTCACCGGCTTCGACGACGACCGGGTTGAGGAAGGCCATCTGGGCCCGCAGCTCGCGGCCGACCTCCTCGATCTGGTGATGCTTGTCTTGCTCCCGCAACCGCGCGAACTCGGCGCCGCCGGCCTCCTGCTCAGAGACCCAGCGGG
>JBPYEM010000275.1:0-3530 GCA_051985205.1 Candidatus Limnocylindrales bacterium
TCGATCTTCACGGTCATCAACTCGTCGTCGCCGCTCCGGCTCGACACGCCGATGCTCCACGGGATCCTCGAGTACTCCGCCCGGAACCAGGTGATCTGCATGACGCCGTTCACCCTTGCCGGGGCGATGGCGCCGGTGACGATCGCCGGGGCCCTCGTCGAGCAGAACGCCGAGGCACTTGCCGGCATGACCCTGACGCAGGTCGTCCGGCCCGGCGCGCCGGTGATCTATGGCGGGTTCACCTCGAACGTGGACATGCAGTCCGGCGCGCCCGCGTTCGGAACGCCGGAGTACATGCGGAGCGCGATGATCGGGGGCCAGCTGGCCCGCCGGTACAAGGTCCCGTATCGGTCGTCCAATGTCTCCGCGGCGAACGCGGTGGATGCCCAGGCCGCGTACGAGTCGGTCTTCTCGCTGTGGGGCGCGATCATGGGCGGGACGAACTTCCTGATGCACGGCTCCGGTTGGATGGAGGGCGGGCTCCACGCCGGGTTCGAGAAGGCGATCCTGGACGCGGAGCTGCTCGGGATGGTCGAGGCGTTCCTCGACGGCGTCAGCGTCGGCGAGGACGACCTCGCGATCGAGGCGATGCAGGAGGTGGGTCCGGGCGGCCACTTCTTCGGTGCCCAGCACACCCAGGCGCGGTACCGGACGGCGTTCCACAAGCCGATGCTGTCCGACTGGCGGAACTACGAGTCGTGGCAGGAGGCCGGCTCACCGGAGGCGCCCTCGAAGGCCAATCGCCTGTGGAAGGCGCTCCTCGCCGCCTACGAGCCGCCGCCGATGGACCCCGCCCGTCGCGAAGAGCTCGATGCGTTCCTCGCCCGCCGGGTCGAAGAGGGCGGCGTGCCGACCGATTACTAGAGGACCGGACGATGGACCGCAGACCAGGGCGGACACCGTCGCTACGGCGACGGTTTGACGACCATCAGGAAGATCGCCACCGCGAACAGGAGGGCGTTGACGAGCGCGATCCGACGGTAGCGGCCCGTCCCGACGAGCCGGGCGACCGCCGCGTCGTCGCCCGTGTCCGCGGCGTCGAGGATCAAGCTGAACTCCGGTGCCGCGATCCGGAATGCCAGGAACGTCATCGCGATCACGACGGCATACGCCGCGATCAACCACGGCGCGAGGAGGTCGAACCCGCCGAGCAGCGCCGTGAGGATCCCGAAGACGACACCGGTCTCGAGGATCGGCCCCGTGAGCGGTCCCCGACGCCGGATCGCGTGGCCCAGCTCCGCGGTGGCCTTGGCGCTTCCGGCGAGGGCCACCTTCAGGAAATACAGGTCGGCGCCGACGATGATCGTCGCGGCCGAGAACATCGCCGCGACATGCAGGAACTTCGTGTACGGCACGAGGCTCGACCAGTCCATCAGCCATCCCTCGACGGCAGCGTTCGCCGCGTGAACATCAGGTGGGTCACCCCGCTCGGCGAGGACGTCGTCTCGATGTCGAAGCTCCGCTCGAGGCCCTCGAGCCCGTCCCACAGCCGGACGCCGCGACCCAGGACGATCGGCACGACCACGACGTGCATGTGGTCGATGAGGCCCGCCGCCAGGAACTCCCGGATCGTCGTCGCGCCGCCACCGATCCGGACGTCCTGACCACCTGCCGCCTCGCGCGCGGTCGCCAGCGCCTCCGTCGGCGGCGCGTCCACGAAATGGAAGGTCGTCCCGCCCGCCATCTCGATCGGCGAGCGCGTGTGGTGCGTCAGGACGAAGACCGGCGTATGGAACGGCGGCTCGTCGCCCCACCAGCCCTTCCAGTCGGGATTCTCGTGCCAGTCCGGCGGGCCGAACTTCCGCGAGCCCATGATCTCCGCGCCCACGCCGGGGTCGTGGAGCCGAAGGAAGGCGTCGTCGATCCCTCGACCGCCGCCCGGTTCGCCGACCATCTCGTGCCACCAGCCCGTCCGGAACATCCATTGGTGGAGTCGCTCGCCGGCATGCCCGAACGGGGTCTCGAGGCTCTGGCCCTCGCCGGTCCCGAAGCCGTCGAGCGAGACGGAGAAGAACTGGACGCGGGCAAGGGACATCTTGTGCTCCTTCGTCGGAAACCACGCTCACGACCGGACAGTGTCGGCCGCCATGACCGTTCATGCCGCGTGCTCCCGGAGGTCCTGTGAGTCACCCGGCGACGGCCATCCGCCAACGGTAGGCTTCCCGAGGGCCCGTCATGAGGAGGATCGCGTGAAGTCGTCTGCCCAGGTCGTGGTCATCGGTGGTGGCGTCGTCGGCGCCAGCGTCCTCTACCACCTCGCGAAGGCCGGCTGGACGGACGTGATGCTCCTCGAGCGGCGGGAGCTGACGGCCGGCTCCACGTGGCACGCGGCCGGCGGGATGCACACGCTGAACGGCGACCCGAACGTCGCCCGGCTCCAGCAGTACACGATCAACCTGTACCAGGAGATCGAGAAGGTCAGCGGCCAGAGCTGCTCGATCCACCTCTGCGGCGGCCTGATGCTCGCAGAGCACGAGGACCGGATGGACTTCCTCCGGATGGCGGTTGCCCGCGGTCGCTACCTCGGGATGCAGCTCGAGCTCATCAGCCCGAATGAGGCCCGCGATCTCTTCCCGGTGATGGACCCGAAGTACTTCGTCGGCGCCCTCTACGACCACGTCGAGGGCCACGTCGATCCGACCGGGGTGACCCTCGCGTACGTGAAGTGCGCCCAGCAGCTCGGTGCCGAGGTCCACACCCACACGCCTGTCGTCGGGCTGTCCCAGCGGCCGGACTTCACGTGGGACGTCCACGTCGAGAACGGCGATCCGATCCACGCCGAGCACGTCGTCAACGCGGGCGGTCTCTGGGCCCGCGAGGTGGGCCGGATGGTCGGGCTGGAGCTGCCGGTCCTCGCGATGGAGCACCAGTACGTCCTCACCGTCCCGGTGCCCGAGGTCCAGGCGTGGAACAAGGCAACGGGCCGCGAGCTCCCGATGACGATCGACTTCGGCGGCGAGATCTACGTCCGTCAGGAAGCGGACGGCGGGATGCTCCTCGGCACGTACGAGCAAGCCGCGATCCCCTGGTCACCGAAGACGACGCCCTGGGACTTCGGGTCGCAGCTCCTGAAGCCGGACCTCGAGCGGATCACGCCGGAGATGTCCGTCGCCAGCAAGCACATCCCGACGATGGCGACGATCGGCCTGAAGCGGGTGGTCAACGGACCGTTCACGTTCGCCCCGGATGGCAACCCGCTGGTCGGCCCGGTGCGCGGCCTGCGCGGGTATTGGCTCGCATGCGGCGTCATGGCCGGGCTGTCCCAGGGCGGCGGGGTCGGGCTCGCGCTCTCCGCGTGGATGACCGCGGGCGATGCCGGCGACTCCGGCATGGACATCTTCGCGATGGACATCGCCCGGTTCGGCGACTACGCGAACCTGGCGTACACGAACGCCAAGGTCCAGGAGAACTACCGGCGCCGGTTCCGGATCACGTTCCCGAACGAGGAGCTGCCGGCGGGTCGGCCGCTGCTGACCACGCCGATCGCCGATCGCCTGACGGACGCGAACGCGGTCTGGGGCGCGACGATG
>JBPYEM010000276.1:0-2431 GCA_051985205.1 Candidatus Limnocylindrales bacterium
CTCGTCGCGCCGACCACGACGTCGACATAGTCGTCACGAGCGGCGTCGAGGCCGACGTCGCCGGACAGACCGCCGAGGAATTCGGCGACGACCACGTCGATGGCGCCCGCGAGTCGCTCGAACGCGGCGCGGAGCGGTGCCTTCCATCGGCCGTCGGCCGCGTCCGGGCACTCGGCGCTCCAGCGCGCGACACCGTGATGGCAGCTCCACGACGTCCGCTCGACGATCCGGACGCTCGGGTGGGGTCGATCCGACGGCTCGACGATCGCCTCGCACAGGAGGACGACGTCGAAGCCGCGATCCTCGACGGACGGGCCCGGCGCCACGAGGCGCTGCAGGAACAGGTCGCGGAACTGCTGGTGGTGGCCGTAGAGCTCACCGTCGGTGGCGATCAGCGCAAGGGGCGACTCGATCGGCTCCAGGCCGCCGCGGACCCGGGGAGCGACCCGCTCGCGGGCGAACCGGTCGGCATCGGCCGTCGCCTCGGGCTCGAAGGAGACGGCGGCGGACAGGCCGCCATCGTAGAAGGCGACGGTGATCGCGCGATCGTCGCCGAGCTCCACCCGGTAGGGCCGCCGGGTGTCGATCGTGCCGGCGGCTGGACCGGACGCGCCGGCCGTCGTCGCCGCGGCCTGCCACGGCGCGAGGATCGTGTACTCGATCCCCTGGCGGACGGCCTCGCGGAGCGTCGGCAGGTCGACGGCGGTCTCCGGCAGCCAGAGGCCGGTCGGTCGACGGCCGAACCGGAGCTCGAAATCGCGGATCCCCCAGGCGATCTCCGTCCGGCGATCCGCCGCGGAGGCGAGCGGCAGGATCGCGTGATGGAAGGCCTGGGCGATCGCGCCGCGGCTGTCGGCGACGAACCGGGCATGTGTCGCGGGGTCGGCATCGGCCAGCCAGGTCGCGAGCGTCGGTCCCAGGTCCCACGAGATCCGGCCGAGGTTGCCGCGCTCGGCGTTCGGGCGGTAGCACTCCGCATCGACCCGCTGGTTCCAGTCGTGGAAGGGTGCCGCCGACGGTTCGTCCGGGACCTCCCCCGTCCACGGGTCCAGCCGGGTGGGCTGATAGAAGTGGGCGTGAACCGCCAGCCGGCCGCGGGTCACCCGACGGTCGTGTGCGTCGGCTCGCGATGCGCGGCCGGGGCTTCGCCGGAACGATCCTCGACGCGGCGGTCCCGGTCGACCGTCACGCTCTGGCGGACGGAGACACGTGCCGTCTCGCCGGACGCCAGCCGGACGAGCCGCCCGACCAGGGCGGCACTGCCCTGGTACACCAGCTCGAAGCCGGCCTCGGAGTTCGAGACGGTCTCGATCGGCGCGATCCAGACGTCGCTCGGCGGGTCCACGGCCGTGTCGACCCGGATCCCGAGCGCGTCATTGCCCGCCGCGATCGCGGAGACGGCACTCGCGTCGAGGCGCGCGTCGTGGCCGACGCGCTCGCGGCCGAGCTCCTGCCACGCCGCCGGGTTGCCGCCGCCCCCGAGGAGCATCGTCGACCATTCGACCGCGAGCCGTGCCTCGAGGGTCTCCTCGCCGGCGTTGGTGACGGCGACGTCGAGCGCAAGCGTCGGGTCGAGCCGCCCGCCGCCCACCCGGATCGTCTTCGTGGCGCTCACCGGCCAAGCGACCTCCCCCACGCGAACCGTGCCCTCGCGGCCGACGACGAGCCGATCGCGTGCCACCTCTCGGACGAGCCATACGCCGGAGGCGAAGTCGCCGAGGTCGTCGACCTCGAGGGCCGCGCCGTCCGCCGAGGCGTCGGCGGCCAGGAACCGGACCAGACCGGAACGGCGCTCGTCGCGGTCGTAGTGGAGGTGGCCGCTGAGCCCGGCCTGTTTGGTCATCACGATGTCGTGGATCGACGCGATCGCGTCGCCGGTGCCGTCGGTGCCGTCGGTGCCGTCGGTGCCCTCGCCGCCTCGACGGTCACGCGGGTCGGCAGCTGCGTCGGCGACCGTCCCCAGGTGGTCGCCGTTCTCTGACGCGGCCTCGGCCGCAGCCCGAGCGTCCAGCGACCGGACCTTCTCGTGATACGCCTCCGGCCGCCGCCGCAGCACGGCCCCGAGCGCGAACCGGGCGGCCCGGATGTCCCACCGCCCGATCCCCGCCCCGGCATCCGGCTTCACGGTGACGATCTCGCCGTCCGTGGCGAGGAGCACCTCCGGCCGCCCGTCGAGATCGAGATCGGGCTGGACGCCGGACGGCGGCCGTGCATCGCCGATCGCGAGGTCCTCCGCCGCGATGAGGTTGCCATGGTTCGCGAGCCGCAGGTCCGGCAGGTAGATGCCGCCGAACAACCCGTGCCAGTACGGATCGTTCGACTGGCCGGCCAGGAGGTGGTCGAGGGCGAGGTCGCGGTCCGGGCCGGGCGGCATCGCGTCGACGAGCGACGAGGCCCGAAGCATCTGCTTGTGGAGGTCGTTGATCTCCCG
>JBPYEM010000277.1:0-3004 GCA_051985205.1 Candidatus Limnocylindrales bacterium
CCTCTTATCAACTTTTCCCCTCAGGGTAACGAAACATGGCGGTAGAACTCCGACGATGCCACGGCATTGAAGATTTCCGCGCGTGTGTAGGGCTGCAAAAGGAAGTTGAGGAAGAGGCCGTTCACGAACGAGAGACCCTGCAGGTAGGGGAACAGCAACGACTCGCGGAGGATCGGCGGCATCGCGAGGAGCTCGGCGGTGGAGGGATCGCTCGACGACTGCGTGAGGATCTCGGCCTGCTCGGCGGCCGTGAGGTGCTGCGCCTGCCAGAGCGACATCTCGAGGGTGGCGTCACCCTCGACGAGCGAGAGCCGCGCCAACGACTGGTCGCCGTGGCCGACCTCGTCCAGCTTCAGCGCACCGAGGTCGAAGTTCTGGTCCTGAAGCGCATGAGTGAACTCGTGGGAGAAGGTCACTTTCTCCGCCGGGCCCACGGTGCCGTTCTTGGCGACGACGTAGAGATGCTTGTCCGTCGGGTCGTAGAGGCCGGCGACCTGGCTGCCCAGCAGCTGGACGTAGAGATCGTGCAGGGACGCGTCGGCCGGGAGCATTCCCAGCGCCTTGTACATGCGCTCGTTCGCCGCGATCTCCGCCGGCGGGTTGTCGCGGTCGAACTGGTCGCTCGTCAGCTTCTTGATCCCGGCGTCGTCGAGGAGGGTCGGCTGGACCGGCCGTTTTGGTTGGAGCTGCCGGATCTCGACCGTCTGATCCTCGATCGTCTGGTAGATCGCCGCCAGGTCCTGCGACGCCGCCGGGGTCGCTGGAGCCGACGGGCCGAGCGACGCAGCCGCGCTCCCGACCGACGAGGCCGTGGGCGTCGATGGGGTCGAGCCTGACGGCGGCGCGCTGCCGGGCGCGTTCGACGTCCCGCAGGCGGTCGAGACCGCGACGACGACGGCCAGGACCAGGCTCGTCGCGGGCCACGCCCGGCGGTGGGGAGCGGCAGCGAGCGCGTGGGATCGGGCGGTCATGGGCGCCGATTGTGGCATGCGAGCCGGTCGAACCTCGATCCGCCGGAGGTCCCGGTCCAGCGTGTCGCTTTCTTAATGGATATGCCCGTTGTCGTTGAACGCGGTCGGTCTAACGTCCGCTTCGGACCGAACCCTCAGGGTTCCATCCTCCCTCCCTCCGAGTGGGGGCGCCGATTGGGCAGGCGCCCCCACTCTTTCTGTTTCCGGCGGGCGGGCAGCAATGCCCGAACGCGAGCATGGGTCATGGGATGGCTCCGCCGTGATCCGGCTATGACAGAATCGGCGGCATGGAGCTCACCTGGTACGGACAGACGTGCGTTCGCCTTCGCGGACGCGATGCTGTCGTCGTCGCCGACCCCTATCAGGCGGTCGTCGGCCCGACCGGTCGCGGCATCACCGGCGAGATCGTGACGATCTCCCACCCGGACGACCATCCACTGCCGAAGGCGAAGGGCCGCCGGTCGCGGGATGGCGGGACGATCCTCCCGAGCTCGCTGGACGACGCGTTCGTCCTCGACGGCCCCGGCGAGTACGAGGTCCGCGACGTCCTCGTCACCGGCGTCCGGACGTACCGCGACGACGCCAAGGGCGTGGAGCGCGGGAAGCAGACCGCGTTCGTCGTCGAGCTCGACGGGATGCACACGATCCACCTCGGCGAGATCGGCCATCTCCTCACGGAGGAGAAGCTCGGGGATATCGGCCCGGTCGACATCGCCTGCGTCCCGGTTGGCGGAGTCCTGTCGCCCCAGAAGGCGGCGGAGCTCATCGCCCAGCTGGACCCGAAGATCGTCGTCGCGATGCCGCTCGACGAGGACGCCCCCGACACCAGGGACGCCCTCGCGAGGTTCTTCCATGAGATGGGCGGCGAGCCGGCGGTCCAGCCCAAGCTGTCGGTCACGATCTCGGGGCTGCCGGCTGAGACGACGACGGTCCTCCTGGAGTCGCGCGGGAAGACCTAGGGGCGGAGAGCCGTCAGCGGCACGCCCGCCGACCCGGCCCGCATCCGTCAGCCTCGATCGAGCACGACCCGGCCCCGCTTCACGACGCTTCGGACGAGATCCGCAGCCGGCCAGTAGGGGATCTGGCGGGACGTCGGCACCCGCCAGACGGTGAGGTCGGCCTGCTTGCCGGCTTCCAGCGAGCCGACCCGATCGGCGATGCCGAGCGCGAGCGCGGCGTTGATCGTGACGGCCGACAGGACCTCGTCCGGCGTCATCCGCAGATTCAGGCAGGCCGCGGTCATCGCGAGCGGCAGGCTCGGCGTGGGTGACGTGCCGGGATTGAAGTCCGTGCCGATCGACACGGGGATTCCGCGGTCGATGAACGTCCTCGCCGGCGCGTGATGGTCCTTCATCAGGAACCAGGTCGTCGCGGGGAGCAACGTCGCGACGACCGGCCGGCCGGCCTCGGCGGCCGCAGCCATGGCGTCGATCCCGGCCGGGGACGGGGCGGCGAGATGGTCGGCGCTGGTCGCCTCGATCTCCGCGGCCAGCTCCGCGCCGCCGCTGGGTGCGAGCTCGTCGGCGTGCAACCGCGGGCGCAGCCCGTACGTCGCCGCGGCGGAAAGGATCCGGCGCGACTGGTCGGCCGTGAACACGCCCTCCTCGCAGAACACGTCCGCGGCCACCGCTCGGCCCTGCGCCGCGACGCCGGGCAGCTGCTCCGCGAGCAGCCGGCGGACGTACGTCTCCGTCGCATCCGGCCGCGTCCGGAGCTCCGGTGGTACGGCGTGGGCGCCCAGCCAGGTGGGAACGACCTCGATCGGCCCCTCCTCACCGAGCTCGTGGGCGACGTCGAGCAGCCGGAGCTCGGTCGGCAGGTCCAGGCCGTAGCCGGACTTGATCTCGACCGTCGTGACGCCGTGGCCGAGCATCTCCCCCAGCCAGCGCCGGCCGTGGTCGAGGAGGTCGTCTGCCGACGCGGCGCGGGTCGCGGCGACCGTCGAAAGGATCCCGCCGCCGGCGGAGAGGATCTCCAGATACGCGGCCCCGCGCTGCCGCAGCTCGAGCTCGCCCTCGCGGCTCCCGGCGAAG
>JBPYEM010000278.1:0-10523 GCA_051985205.1 Candidatus Limnocylindrales bacterium
TCACCCGGCCGTCTCGAGCCAACGGCCGAAGGCGGCCAGGTCCTTGTCGCCGCGACCGGACAATCCCACGAGGACGATCGCCTCGGCCGGCCAGTCGCCACGGCCCGCGAGCAGCCGCGGCAGCACGGCGAGCGCATGCGCGCTTTCGAGAGCCGGCAGGATGCCCTCGGTCCGCGAGAGCCAGCGCATCGCGGCGAAGGCCTCGTCGTCCGTCGCCGCCTCCACCTCGAGCCGGCCGGCGGCGGCCAGCGCCGCGATCTGCGGTCCGACGCCCGGATAGTCGAGCCCCGCCGACGCCGAATGCGCCTCGAGGACCTGGCCGTCGGCGTCCTGCAGCATCATCGAGCGGCTGCCGTGGAGGATGCCGGGGCTGCCACCGGCGAGCGCGGCTGCGTGGCGACCAGTCGGGATCCCCGCCCCTGCCGCTTCGGCGACGGCGATCCGGACCGTCGGCTCGCCAATGAACCGGTCGAGCAGCCCGATCGCGTTCGATCCTCCGCCGACGCAGGCAAGCGCGAGATCCGGCAGCCGGCCTTCGACCTCGACGAGCTGCGCCGCGGCCTCGTCGCCGATCCGTCGCTGGAGGTCGCGGACGATCGTGGGGTACGGGTGCGGGCCCATCGCCGAGCCGAGCACGTAATGCGTCGTCTCGACGTTCGTCACCCAATCCCGCATCGCGTCGTTCACCGCGTCCTTCAGGGTCGCGGTGCCCGACGTCACCGGCCGAACTTCCGCCCCGAGCGCCCGCATCCGGAGCACATTCGGCTGCTGGCGCTCGATGTCGACCGCCCCCATGAACACCACGCATGGCAGGCCGAGGAGCGCGCACGCCGTGGCGGTGGCGACGCCATGCTGGCCCGCCCCGGTCTCCGCGATCACCCGGTCCTTGCCGAGCCGCCGGGTCAGGAGCGCCTGGCCGAGGGCGTTGTTGATCTTGTGCGCCCCGGTGTGGGCGATGTCCTCGCGCTTCAGGTAGAGCCGCAGCCGTCGCGGCAGTCGCGCGGTGGGATCGAGGGCGACCGCCCGGTCCAGGGCCTCGTACGCGAGCGAATCCGCCCGGTACAGCGGCGTTGGCCGGCCCGCGTACTGCGCGAGCAGCTCGCGCAGCTCCGACCAGAACACCGGGTCCTGGCGGATCGCGGCATAGGCGATCTCGAGCGCTTCGAGGGCGGCCATCAACGTCTCGGGGACGTAGCGGCCACCGAATTCGCGATCGACGCCCCAGCGGCCGTGCTCGTCCGCCGTCAGGAGACCGGGATCCGCGACGGTCGGTCGCGACGGGATGTTGGGCCGATCCAGACGGGCGGCGCGGGCGCGCTTGGCAAACAGGGCCACTCGGAGCGGGTCCTTGCGGGGACGTTCATCCGGCAATCGCGGCCGCTCCGTGCCGGACGCGGTATCGACACCGATGGCGGCGATCTCGCGCAGGGCGCCCCCGACGTTGGTCGGGGAGAGACCGCCCGCAAGGACGATCGGGACCTCGCGGGCGACGGCCGATGCGAGCTCGCCGGCGACGCGAGTGCCGGTGCCGCCGGGGTGCGGCCCCCCGGCCGCGTCGAGAAGGATCCGCTCCGCACCGGCGGCGAGATACGTCCGGGCGCGCTCCACGACCGCGTCCGCGCGATCGCGATCCGCAGCGACCCGCAGCGCCTTCCAGACCGGCCGGCCGACCTGCGGAACGAGGTCGATGGGTTCGTCGCCGGACAGCTGGACCGCGTCCGGGTCCACCGCCGCGACGATCGCGCGGAGGCGCTCCACGCCCGCGTCGGCGGTGATCGCGACGACGCGCGGTGCCGGCTCCGTGAGGGAGCGAGCGACCCGGGCGAGCGCCACCGCCTCGTCGAGCGTGAGCTCGCGCGGCGTTCCGGGCACGAGGTTCAGACCGATCGCGTCGGCGCGGGAGCGAACCGCGGCGAGGATCCCTTCGGCATCCGTGATACCGCAGATCTTCACGAGCGCGGTCGCCGCACGGTTCGCGGGATCCGTCGGGACGCGGCCGGCGGCGGCGAACGCCCGGGCTGCAGCGGCGGGATCCGCGGCCCGGACCAGCGCCTCGCCGACGAGCGCGGCGTCGAAGCCGACCGCCCGCCAGGCCGCGACCGTGGCCGGGTCGCGGACGCCCGACTCGGCGACGGCAAGACGATCGTCGGGAACGAGGCCACGAAGCCGGATTGCTCGCTCCGTGTCGACTGCAAGCGTTCGCAGGTCGCGGTTGTTGATGCCGATGACTCGAGCGTTCGTCGCCAGCGCCCGCTCCAGCTCGGCCTCGTCGTGCGCTTCGACGAGCGGCTCCAGGCCGATCTCGAGGGCGCGATCGACGAGCTGCGCCAGCCGTTTGGCCGGATGCAGGACCGCGAGCAGCAGGACGGCATCGGCTCCGGCCGCGCGCAGATGCGGCAGCTGGATCGGCTCGACGACGAACTCCTTCGCGAGGACCGGGACGGAGACCGCCGCCCGGACCGCGCGGAGATCGTCGACCGACCCGCCGAACCAGTGCGGCTCGCACAGCACGGAGATCGCGGCCGCGCCGCCGGCCTCGTACGCACGGGCGCGCGCGACGATGTCGTCGCCGGCGGTCGCGATCTCGCCTGCCGACGGAGAGGACCGCTTGATCTCGGCGATGAGGTGGAGACCCGGCGCCGCGAGACGGCCGACGAGATCGCGCGGTGGCGGTGTTGCCTCCGCCGCCGCGAGATGATCGTCCAGGCTGAGCCGGGCCATCTCGGCCCGGACGTCAGCCCGGCGGCGCTCGGCGATCTCCGCGACGACGTTCCGTCGGCGACGCCCGCGCGTCTCGGGCTCGCGGGCTTCCTCGATCGGCGGCGGCTCCAGCAGGGTCATGCCGGCGCCCCGGCGTCGGTGAGGGCGGCTCCCGCCGCCGTCGCCTGGGCCTCCGCGTCGCGACGCTCCGCCCGGAGCCGTTGGAGGAGCTCGACGCCCAGCCCCGAATCGATGGTCAACGCCGCCCGGTCGATCCCCGCCGCCAGGTCGTCCGCGACCCCGGCCACGACGAACGCCGCCCCGGCGTTGAGGAGGACGACGTCCCGACGGGCGCCGGGCTCCCCGCGCAGGATCGCCTCGAGGATCGACGCGTTCTCGTCCGGTGACCCACCGCTCAGCTTCGCGTTCGACGTCTTCGTGAGCCCGAGCGCTGCCGCGTCCACGGAGCGAACCTCGATGCCGGCGGGCGACACGTCGTGGATGACGCCCGTGCCGTCGAGGGGCAGCTCGTCGATCCCCTGCCCGCCCACGACGAACGCCCGCTCCGAGCCAAGCCGATGGAGCACCTCGGCCATCTTCGCGGCCGCAACGGAATCCGCGACCCCGATCAGCTGCCGTTTCGCGCCGGCCGGGTTCGTGAGCGGTCCGATCAGATTGAACGCGGTCCGGACGCCGATCTCGCGGCGGGTCGGCCCCGCGTGCTTCATCGCGGGGTGGAAGCTCGGGGCGAACATGAAGGCGAAGCCGAGATCACGAAGCGCCGCGGATGCCGATGCCGCGTCATGGTCGATCCGGATGCCGAGCGCTTCCAGCACGTCCGCAGACCCGGACCGGGAGGTCATCGCCCGGTTGCCGTGCTTCGCGACGGGGACCCCGGCGGACGCGACGACGATCGCGGCCGTCGTCGAGATGTTGAACGTCCCGCTCGCATCGCCGCCGGTGCCGCACGTGTCGATCGCCCCATCCGGCGCGTCGACCTTCAGCGCCCGCTCACGCATCGCGGTCGCGAAACCGGCCAGCTCGTCGACGGTCTCGCCACGCATCCGGAGGGCGACGAGGAGCGCGGCGAGGAGCGCCGGCGACGCCTCGCCATCCATCACGCTGCCCATGGCCGACCGGGCCTCGTCCAGCGTCAGGGTCCGCCCGTCGACGACCGCGGCGAGCGCCGCCCGAACCTGATCGCTCATCGGGCAGCTCCTGCGGGTGCGGTCGGTTCCGTCTCGTCGATCGCGGCCAGCCCGGCCGTGGCGAATGAGCCGGTCGCCTCGTCGAGCCGCGCCGCCTCGCCCTCGCCGGCGAGACGCAGGAAGTTCGCGAGCAGATGCGGACCCTGCGGGGTGAGCACGGATTCCGGATGGAACTGGACGCCCTCGAGCGGCAGGGCGACGTGGCGGATGCCCATCACCACCCGATCGACCTCGCTCATCGCCGTGATGCGTAGCTCCGGCGGTAGCGTCGACGCGTCGACCGCGAGCGAGTGGTAGCGGGCGGCCATGAATGACGGCGGCATCCCTGCGAGGAGCCCCGCGCCGTCGTGCGTCACCTCCGACGCCTCACCGTGGACGAGCGTCGGGGCCCGGACGATCGAGGCGCCGAACGCGGCCGCCATCGACTGCATCCCGAGACACACCCCGAGCAGCGGGATCTGCCGATCGCGAGCGACCTCGATCGACGCGACCGACACGCCCGCCGAGTCCGGATCGCCCGGGCCCGGCGAGACGACGATCCCCCGCAGGTCCGCGTCGGAGTCGGCGGCGAGCGCCTCGAGACCGGCCTTGTCGATCGCGTCGTTGCGCACGACCCGGACGTCGGCGCCGGCCGCCTGCAGTGCCTGGACGAGGTTGAACGTGAAGCTGTCGTAGTTGTCGATGACAAGGATCATCGGCGGGCTCCCGCCCCGGCGCCTGCCGCGGCACCGGTCCCGGCAGCTGCCGCCTCGCCGCGAGAGCGGCCGGTCTCGCTGGGCGCCGCCGCGAGCTCGATCGCCCGTCGCAGCGCCGCGGCCTTGTGCTCCGTCTCCTCGAACTCCTTCTCCGGCACGGACCCGGCCACGATCCCGGCGCCCGTGTGGATGTGGGCCTGGCCTTCGCGGAGGACCGCGCTCCGGATCGTGATCGCCGTGTCGAGATTGCCGTCGTAGCCGAGGTAGCCGACGGCGCCGCCGTACAGCCCGCGGCGCTCGGCCTCCGCCGCGGCGATCAGCTGCATCGCCCGAACCTTCGGCGCGCCTGACAGCGTCCCCGCCGGGAAGACCGCCCGGAGCGCATCCAGGGCGTCGAGGTCCGGCCGCAGCCTGCCTTCGACGTGCGACACCAGATGGAGGACGTGGCTGTAGCGCTCGACCTCCAGGTACTTGCTCACGGTCACGGTCCCGGCCCGCGAGACCCGGCCCAGGTCGTTCCGGCCGAGGTCGACCAGCATGATGTGCTCCGCCCGCTCCTTCGGGTCCCGCTGGAGCTGCTCGCTCAGCAGCTGGTCCTCGCGCTCGTCCGCGCCGCGCGGTCGGGTGCCGGCAATGGGGTGCGTCGTCAGCTTGTCGCCCTCGACCTGGAGCAGGAGCTCCGGGCTCGCTCCGACCACCTCGAACGACGGCGTCCGGACGAAGAACAGATACGGGCTCGGGTTGACTCGCCGCAGCGCCCGGTAGAGCGCGATTCCCTCGAGGGCGCGGCCCGTCGCGGGATCCGTCGGCAGGTCGAACGACTGGCGCCGGGCGAGGACGACCTGGATCGCCTCGCCCGCGGCGATCGCGTCCTTGGCGACCTCGACCGCGTGGACGTACGCGTCCCGGCCAAGCGACGTGTCGATCCGATCCTCCGGCAGGACGCCGGCGGACGCACCGTTCGTGGGCGTCCGTCCGCCGACCGAGCCTGCCATCTCCGCGGCGGCAGGCCGGGCCGTCCGCTCGAGCACCTCGAAGATCGCCTCCTCGGCGATCCGGTATCGGCCTTCCAGGTCCGGAGCATTCGTGTGGAGCGATGCGATCGCGCTCAGCGTGTGGGTGAGGTGATCGAAGACGAGAACGAGGTCGGTCTCGATGAAGGCGGCCGTCGGGACACCGACGGGATCGCGCTCCGGCAGCGGGACGGTCGGCTCGAAGAGGCTCACCGCGTCGTAGGCAAGGGCGCCGACCGCGCCACCGGTGAACCGCGGCATCCCCTCCGTGGGGAGGACCCGGCGGCGCGGGATGAAGCGCCGGATCGCGTCGAGGGGGTCCGCCGCCTCCGCGGTGTCGACCGGCAGGTCCGGGCTGTACGCCGGAACGGTGACCGGTCGCGTCTGCGTCTGCGCGACGCCGTCACGAACCTCGAGCAGGCGGCGCGGCCCGACGCCCAGGAACGAGTACCGGCCCAGGCGCTCGCCACCCTCGACCGACTCCAGGAGGTAGGCGGGCGTCGCGCCGTCGTCGAGGCGGAGGAACGCACCGATCGGCGTCTCGAGATCGGCGGGGCGCGTCGCGCGCAGGAGCAGGGTGTCGGCGTTCCCGCTGAGACGCTTCGCCTCGGTCAGGCTGAGCGGATCGGTTGTCGTCATCGTTGGCCTCGAGAATCAGAAACGACCTGTTCGTCCCGGGACGAAAGGTCGTGCCTTCCGCGGTGCCACCCTCATTCGGCGATGCCGCACTTCGTGACCGACGGACGGTGGTCCGACCTCCATGATCGGCCGCCGATCGGCGCTGCCCGCTATCGCTGGCGCTCTGCGCCGGAGCCTACTGGGTCGGGCGGCTCGCACCGCTGACCGACGGTTCGGTCCGGAGGCTCCCGGGTCCATTCGCCGCCGCCGCCGCTCCGGTTTCCACCAGCCACCGGATCTCTCTGCCGACGCTCGACGGGTACTCGTCCCGTTCACAGCCCGCTCTTCGTGATGTGGCCGGGAGGATAGGCGGCGACTTCGGGAGCGTCAAGCGTCGGGCGGACTTCCTTCGGCGCCGTCCCCAGCGTCGGCCCGCCGAAGCTCGAACCCGGCGCAGACCAGCACGGGCAGGCCGGGGTACCTCGGGAACCGGACATCCGTCCGCGATCGCTCGCAGAGGAGGAACCGAGACCCTCGCGCCGAGGTCACCGTCCGGGCATGGAGACATCGGTCGCAGAGGCCGGCAGGCGGTGATGTGGTGTCGCCCACGCGGGAGCGCGTGTCTACCAGCTCCAGCCGGGGAGGGTCTCGAGGTCCGCCGCCTGGTCGGGATCGATCGTCCCGGCCCGATGCCGGCCGCGATACGTCGACTCCCACACGCCGAGGGGGAAGCCGTCGTCCGTCATCGCGCCGCCCGGGAACGGCAGTGCTCGGCCTGCCTCGATCGCCCGTCGCGCATACCACAGCCCGGCATCGAAGAAGGGATCGACGACCTCGAGCCCGCCGTCCTCCGTGGGCTCCATCGTCAGTCGATCGACGAAGCACCACGCCCAGTCCTCGCCGTCCTCGAGCGTCTGCATGATCGGGTGACGGCTCTCGCCGAAATGGTGGGACGCATGGCGATTGGGGCTGGAGTCGCAGCAGTTCGTCGCGCCGCAGGTCAGGCACTGGCGGAGGTGGACCCAGCTGCTGCCGATCGCGACGCAGGCTGGGCAGACGTCGAGCGGCGCCGAGCGATCGTCGCGGATCTGATCGAGATGGCCGCACGTCGTCTGCATCAGCCGACGGTACAGGATTTGCGACCGACGCCCGGCTGAGCCGATCGAGTGGCCGCCGCTCGACGTGCGGCTCGATGAGCCGGATCGCGGTCGGACGGTCGTCCGATCCGTCGACCTTCGCTATGCTCGCAGTTCCTCGCGGAGCGACCGCTCCGCGACGAGGGAGGAGCCGCGATGGACGGCAACGGAACCGAGCCCGCCACCGGTCCCCGGCACCGCCGGCCCCGGCCGGACCGGAGTGGCCGGACCGCGACCGTTGATCCCGACGAGGGCGTCGCCCCTCCCGGAGCCACGGAACCAAGCGGACCGAGGACCGAGCCGATCCGTTCGCCCTTGATCCCCCACTCCTCGGCGAACGCCAAGTGGCGGGCACTCCTCGCGGAAGGCGGTCCGATCCTCGCCGACGGCGCGATGGGCACGATGCTGTTCGCGGCAGGCCTCCAGTTCGGTGATCCGCCCGAGGCCTGGAACGTCATGCACCCCGACGTGGTGCGGCGCATCCACCGCGGGTACATCGACGCCGGATCCCGGATCATCCTGACCAACACCTTCGGTGGGAACCGCCTTCGGCTCCGGCTGCACGGCCTCGATCCGCGGGTTTCGGAGCTGAACCGGACCGCGGCGATCCTCCTCCGTGCCGAGGTCGACGCCGCGGGTGGGCACGCCCTGGTCGCCGGCGACATCGGCCCGAGCGGCGAGATCATGGCGCCGCTCGGGACGCTCGAGGAGGACGAGGCGACCGACGTCTTCGAGGAGCAGGCCCGGGCGCTGGTCGCGGGCGGGGTCGACCTGATCTGGGTCGAGACGATGAGCCATCTGTCGGAGATCACCGCCGCCATCCGCGGCGCTCGGCGCGCGTCGCCGACGATCCCCGTGATCGCGACGATGACCTTCGACACCCGCGGCCACACGATGATGGGCGTGTCGCCGCAGCAGGCCGCGCCAGCGCTCCTGAAGGCGGGCGCCGACGCGATCGGCGGCAACTGCGGCAACGGCCCGGACGAGCTCCTGCCCGTCATCGAGCAGATGCACGCCGTCGCGCCGGACGCCGTCCTCGTGGCGAAATCGAACGCGGGAATGCCGGAGCTCGTCGATCTGCGCGCCGTCTACCGCGCGGACCCGCCCACGATGGCCGACGCCGGCCTCGGCTTCCGGGCGGCCGGCGCGCGGATCATCGGCGCGTGCTGTGGCTCGACGCCGGCCCATCTCGCGGCGATGGCCGCCGCGCTGGAGATCGCCCGCCCGGACTGAGCCCGAGCCGGGGGCGCGTGCCCGGCTAGTGCGCGGCGCCCTCGGCGAGGCGCTCGCCCGCCCGGATCGGGACGGCGAGCCGGTTCTCGGCGGGCGTCAGCGGGCACGAGAAGTTCGGCGCGTAGACACACGACGGGTGGTACGCGAGATTGAAGTCGATGGCGTACGTCCCGTCCTCGTCCGGCTCGAGGTCCAGGTAGCGGCCGGCGCCGTAGGTCTCCGTCCCGCTCGTCGCGTCGAGGAACGGCAGGAAGTAGCGGCCGTCGGAGTGGGCACCTTCGAGCTCGTATGCGGTCAACCGGCGCCGCGCGCCGTCGTGCTCGAACGTGAACACGCCCGCCCGGCGAGCCGGCCGCAGGCGGTTGTCCGAGGTCGGGATCTGGAAGGTGGTCGGCTCGTCGCCGGCGTATGGCTCCGGCGTCAGGCCCTCGAAGACGAGGTCGACGTCGACCGGGTAGTACGGGAGCCCGGTGAACGCCTCCCGCTCGTCCTCGGGAACCGGGCTGCCCGGCGAATGCCGGAAGAACTCGTCCTTCTCCGCCCGGTACTGCTCGATCGCTCCGACATAGTCGTGCGGCCCGTCGTGATGGTGATGCTCGTGCTCGTCCCCGTGGTCGTGGTCATGGTGGTGGTCGTGCTCGTCGGCCCCGTTTCCGGCTTCGACATGGTCGTGATGCGCTTCGGTCATGCCATCGATCCTACGGGATCGTCTCCGCGGCGATCCGCTGGAGTGCTTCCGCGTCCGTGGTCGCGAGTGCTCCGACCGCCGACAGCCCGACCGCGCTGCGACCGGTGACCGTCCGGAGCAGCACCGCGGCCGCAAGGTAGGTCCCCGCGGACGTGGGATGGGAGCCGTCGTCCTGCCACAGGACGATCGACGGTGCGTCGGCCGTCGCGCGCTGCCAGGCTCGGCCCACCGGGGCGACCGGCACGCCGAGCGACGACCCGATCGCCTCGTAGGAGGCGTCGATCGCCGCCTGCATCGCCGCCCGATCCAGACCGCGATCCGGCCAGCCGTCGCGGTGCGCCCACGTCTCGAGGAGGAACGGCGCCGCATGGCTCGACCGGATCGTTCTGACCAGCGAGGAGACCGCGGGCGTCATCGTCGCCGCGACGGCGTCCGAGGCAGCCGGGATCTCGCTCTGCTCCTGGAGGACGACGACGTTCCAGCGGCCGCTCGTGATCGCCGCCGTGACGGATGGATCGGCGAGGTGGCCTGCCAGGGTCTGACCGCCGGGGTCGATCGCCGAGCTGTCGACGGCGAACCCGGCCGAACGGGCGAGGCCGGCGAAGGTCCCGGGGAGATCGTTCACCGACGTGTAGCTGTTGCCGATGAACAAGACGCGGACGCAGTCGCTCCGCTCGGGGAGTCCGCAGCCGCCGAACGACCCGCGGGTGACGCCGACGGTCAGTGCGCTCGCGCCCGCCCCAAGGGCGACCGCGACGGTCAGGACGATGATGCGGAACCGCACGACTCAGAGCCCCTCGGCGCGTGGCGGAGAGGGTGGGATTCGAACCCACGGACCTTTCGGTCAACGGTTTTCAAGACCGCCGCAATCGACCGCTCTGCCACCTCTCCGCCGGGCATCCTACCGGGTTCGGCACGTCATCCGTCCGTGCGAAGCGCCTCCTCGAGGGCGACGCGGGCCGACGTGGCGGCGTCGCGTCGCTTCGCGATGAGGGCGGTCGCGATCGACAGGTGGCGGGCCTCGGCCCAGGCGCCGCGGGCCGGCCGCGACCCGGGTACGACGACGGCCCGGGCGGGCACCACGAGCGGCCGCTCCGCCGAGCCGACGAGCTCGCGTTCCTCGACGAGGTCGAAGAGGCGCGAGGTGCCGGTCAAGACGACTCCCGCCCCGATCACGGCGCCGGTGCGGACGAGCACGCCGTCGAGGATTCGGCTGCCGGCTCCGACGAAGA
>JBPYEM010000279.1:0-3812 GCA_051985205.1 Candidatus Limnocylindrales bacterium
CGAACGCGCGCATGAGCCGCCAGCAGGGACTCTGCCGAGCTCGCCAGCGACGCCAGCAGGGGGTTGAGGCCCGGCCGGGAGGGTCAGGCCTGGCGGCGACGGACCTCCGCGGAGATCGCGGGGACGACGGCGTGGAGGTCGCCGATGACGGCGTAGTCGGCGACGCCCATGATCGGTGACTCCTCGTCGGTGTTGATCGCCAGGATGTGCTTCGCCGCCTTGCAGCCCACGATGTGCTGGATCGCGCCGCTGATGCCGCAGGCGATGTACAGGTCCGGGGCAATGCGGAGCCCGGTCTGGCCGATCTGGTCGGCGTGGGGTCGCCAGCCGGCGCTGGTGACGACCCGCGAGCCACCGACCGCGCCGCCGAGCAGGCCCGCGAGCTCCTCCAGGTCGCCGAACCCCTCCGTCGAGCCGACGCCGCGACCACCACCGACGACGACCTTCGCGTCGCCGAGCGAGATCCTTCCCCGCTCCGGCGCCTCGCGACCGGTGACGCGGAGGGCGAGGTCGGCATCGGTGAGCGTGACCGCCACCGGATCCACGGCCGGAGCGGCGGAGCCATCCGGCTCGGGGATCGGCACCGTGTTTGGCGCGACCGTGACGAGCTTCACCGCCGCGTCGAGCCAGCACTCCTCGATGAGGCTGCCGGCCCAGCGTTGACGCGCGAGGCGGTAGCGATCGCCTGGCTCGACCGTCAGGACGTTCGCAGCGACCGGCAGGCCGAGGCGCGCCCCGACCCGCGCCATGAGCTCGTTGCCGCGCTCCGTGCCGCCACCGACCAGGGTTGACGCGCCGCGGCCGGACGCGACCTGGGCCACGGCCGCGGCCCAGCCATCCGGATGGTCCGTCGTCAGACCGGCCGCGTCCACGACCAACGCGGTCGCGACGCCGCGCCCCGCGAGCGACGCTGCCGCGGCGCGCGCGGCAGCAGCGTCGCCGACGATCAGCGCCTCGAACGGCCCACCGGTCGCGGTCGCGACGCCGCGTGCCACCGTCAGCGCCTCCAGCGACGACCGGTCCGGCCGACCGTCCGCGAGGGTCACGATGGCGATGACGGCTCCGCTCACCGGCTCAGCACCCCGAGCCGCTGGAGCAGGTCGACCACCGCCGGTGCCGCTCCGGCACCCTGCCCGATCACCTCCGCCTGGGTGGCCGTCGTGGCTGGCAGCCGGAGGACGATCTTCTCGAGCCCACCGGCGACAGCCGCCGGTGCGGACCGTTCGATCTCCTTCTTCCGCGCCCGCAGCCGCCCCGGCACGGACGGATAGCGCGGCAGGTTCAAGCCCTCTTTCACGGTGATCACCGCGGGCAGCGGCACCTCGAACGACTCCCAGCCGCCGCCGGCCGCCTCACGCCGAGCCGTCACGCGGCCGTCGCCGCGGGAGATCGCCTTCGCCCCCGTGACGACCGGCCGGCCCAGCGCGAACGCGACGCGGATCCCCACCTGGAACCCGCCGCTGTCCGCCGACTCGTTGCCGAACAGGATCAGGTCGAACGGCCCGTTCGCCGCTTCCTGCGCCCGGATCGCGTCGGTGATTCCGGTCGCGGTGGCGATCGGATCCCAGTCCCGGCCGTCGGTCTCGAGCAGGATCGCCCGGTCGATGCCGATCGCCATCGCGTCGCGGAGCTGCTCCTCCGCCTCCGTCGGGCCGAGCGTCAGGACCGCCGTCGATCCGCCGTCCGCCTCCACGATCCGGACCGCCTCCTCGACCGCGCACTCCTCGTGCGGGCTGATCGTGAAGCCGAGGTGCCGCGTCTCGATCGCCTGCTCGTCCGCCGTCAGCACGATCCGGCCGCCCGTCATCGGAACCCGCTTGACGCACGTCAGGATCTTCACGAGCGGATCCGCGTGTTCTCGGGGTCGAACAGCGGCGCGGAGCCGACGACCTCGACGGTGACCGGGTAGCGCTCGCCGAGGTACTCGACCGCGAGCTGGCCGCCGACGACCGCATGCTCGGGCGGCAGGTACGTCATCAAGATGTGCTTGCCGATCGATGGCCCGGCGCCCGCACTCGTGACGTAGGACCCCCGACCCTTCGCATCGATGATCCGTGCGCCGTCGCGCGTGACGACCGGCTCGCCACCGAGCATGTACCGCTTCACGCCGGACGCTGAGGTGTGGTCATCGACCGTCAGGGCGCACATGACCGCGGCCGGTTCCTCCTCACGGTGCCGGACGTGCGCCTCCTTGCCGATGAAGTCCGCATCCTTGACCTTGCCCCAGGCCATCCCGGCTTCGACAACGTTGTAGTCACCCTCGAGCTCGGCACCGTACGCCCGGTAGCACTTCTCGAGTCGTCCGGTCGTTCCGTAGACGCCGATGCCAGCCGGAACGATCCCGTGGAGGCTGCCCGCCTCGGCGATGATGTCCCACAGCCGAGCGCCTTGCTCGAACGGCACGTACAACTCCCACCCGAGGTCGCCGACGTAGGAGATCCGGGACGCGAGCACGCTCAGCGGTCCGACCTCGATCGACCGGCACCGCGCGAACGGGAAGCCCTCATGCGCGACGTCGTCGCTGGTGACGCTGGACAGGATGTCCCGCGCTCGCGGACCCCACAGGCCGAGCGTTGTCCACGAGCTCGTCAGGTCGGTCACCTGAGCGCTGCCGTCGGCCGGCATGTGGTCGCGGAACCACTTGAGATCAGACATGCCGTACGCGCCGCCGGTGACGACCCGGAACTCGTCGTCGGCGAGCCGCATGATCGTGAGGTCCTGCTTGAAGCCGCCGCTCTCGAGCAGAATCGGCGTGTACACGACGCGACCGGTCGGGACATCCATCTGGCGCATCGCCAAACGCTGAACCGCATCGAGCGCTCCCGGCCCGGTGACGTCGAAGATCGTGAACGCGGTCAGGTCGATCATCGCCGCCCGGTCGCGCATCGCCAGGTGCTCGGCGTTGATGATCGGCGACCACCAGCGCTTGTCCCATTCGGCCTCGCGCTGCGTGAGGCGGTCGGCGTACTCCTCGAGCAGCGGCGCGTTTGACGCGTACCAATGGGGGCGCTCCCAGCAGGCGGTCTCGTAGAAGACCGCGTCGAGTGCTTTCTCCCGACCGTAGAACGGGCTGACGCGCACGTCGCGGTTGGACTCCCACTGCTCGCCGGGATGGACGATCCCGTACATCTTGTTGAAGCCCTCCGAGGCGCGGGAGACGATGTGGGTCTTCGTCCGCTGACACGAGTACGCGCGCGCGATGTTCGACTCGAACACGTCGATCTCCGACTCGCCGTTGACCATCATCTCGGCGACCGTTTTTCCGGCTCCGGGCCCCTCCTTGATCCAGATCGCCGCCGCCGACCACAGGCCGCGGACCTCAGGCGTCTCGCCGAGCAACGGCATCCCGTCGTAGGTGACCGACAGCACGCCGTTGATCGCGTATTTCACGCCGACGGTCTCATCGGCGACGATCTCCGGCATCAGATCGAGCGCGATCTCCATTTGGGGATCGAAATCGTCTTGCGTGAACGGAAGCTCGGTCGGGCTGAGCGCCGACTCTTCGATGCTCGGGATCTCGTCGGCGTCGAGCGTGATCGGCCGGTGCGCGTAGGACCCGATCTCAAGCCCCGTGCCCTCCTGACGCTCGTACATGTTCGTGTCCATGTCACGCACGATCGGGAACTCGATCATCCCGGTCGTGTTCGCGAACCGCGGCGCCGGGCCGATGTCGATCATCTGGTGGACCATTGGTGTCAGCGGGATCGAAGCACCGGCCATCCGGGCGATCCGCGGGCTCCACGCCCCGCAGGCGATGACGATCAGCTCGGCATCGAGGTCGCCCCGGGTGGTGCGCAGGCGCCGCACCCGGC